>CAYSMQ010000068.1:5161-15824 GCA_964432035.1 uncultured Ardenticatenaceae bacterium | reverse complement strand
ACGATGCGGAGATGCTGCCCTCCCTTGAGATGCCATGCGCTCTCGCTGCTGGCACCGGCGCTCTCAATCGGCTACTCCAACACATCATTTCGCACCCACAAAATTATCCGTTCACTCGTTATCGTTGCCGGATGCTCGTGGAAGATCCACCAACGCAGCGTATCACCAAACGTGGGGGTCGCCGTCGAGATGGCGCCGGTCTGAGCAAGCCCCAGATCGGAGCCTAGATAATCCTCACCCGGCGCCAGTGTTTCGCCGTTGGCGGGGGTGATAATTGCGCTGTGGGATGCGCCGGGCGGCACTGTCTGGCCAAATATGGCATCCGGGAAGTCGCGCAAGTACCAGCGCAAGGTGGGCGTGTCTACGGCGACCAGCAAATCGATATTGTCACCCGATCCGGTGCTCTGCCAGGAAACCTCTTGGACAAGGTCGACGAGCATTCGTAAATCGTCATCTGTGCTAGTTTGCACCCAGTACTCTCGGGGATCGTTACCACCTTCTGTGAGCATCCATCGCGTGGTGCCCCAGCTAAAGATTACAAATAAGAGCAGGATGCCCACGAGAGCGCCCTGATAAGCGGCGCCGGGATCCCAGCTGCGAACGAAATTGATGGCGGCGACAACGGAGGCCAGAGCTACAAATGCCAGAAAAAGAAAACCAAGCTGTTGGGGCGCCGTGGTCATCACGCGTAAATAGCGAGCGCCGTTAAAGTAGGCAATGATGCCCAAAAATAGCAAAGCCAACGCCAATGCCCAGCGGACGTCTCCGGCGGGTAGGCGCGTGGCGTGCCGGATCCAGAGGCCGATCAAGAGATAGGCGGGCAAGACAAGGAGCAGAGTGTTATATAGCACTCCCTGCTGGAGTAAAGTCAGCAGAAGTGTGGCGGCGAACCAATAGACGAGAAAGAGCGGCAGCGGATGCCCGCGCCAGGCGGCCCAGAAAATGGCGGCTGCGCCAACGCTGACGACGATGAGCTCGTAGCGGCCCAGCGATAGGAGGGGCAGAATCAGCGCCTGCAATCCTGCTGTCACCTCGAAATGCTCCAACCAGAGACCCAGTTGGCCTGCCGCGTCGCCGAGGCCCGCCGGTCGCCAAAGGAAACACGTGGCGATGAGTAGAAAACTAATAGCGAATAAGACAAGGAATCTACGCCGGTGGGTTGGCGAGATGCCCACACCATCCCCATAGGGCGACTCTTCATCTGATGGCGTGAGGACGCGCTGCGCGCCCCAGGCCAATGTTAGCGTGAGAAGGGCGCTATAGAAGAGGGGGGCGGTCGTCAGACCCAATGCCAACGCCACGGCGGCAACGAGGAGCCATCGCTCGCCGGCAGCGGCACGAAAACGCATCCAGGCAATAAAAAGCAGCAGCGTTGCTACAAGCGCCATGCTATCGCCGCCGGCGGTTACCGAGTTCATGGCCATTGTGGGCGATACTGCCAGCAGCAAGCTGACCGCCATGGCGCCGGCGGTTCCCAGCCGCGCGCGCCACAACCAGGGAAGGGCCACGAAGATGACGCCAAAGAGTGCAGGCGCCAGCCGCGCCATGGCATCGGAGGCGCCAAAAAAGGTGAAAAGGATGGCCGAAAGGGTGAAGTAGGCAGGGCTACCCGGCATCGATGGGAGCGCGGCTTCGTCTACCTGCCACGTTTCCCAGACTGCAAGCGCCTGACGCGCCTCCTCGCTGCTCAGCGGTAAGGCATCGAGAAATCCTAACCGCAGCACCGCGGCGACAGCCAGTACCGAAAGGAACAGCCCATGAACGAGTGACACTCGGGGAAGGCTCCTGTTCAATTCAGTTTGGCTGTGCTCAACGGTCGAAGTCATCGTCGTCTTACCTTTTTCGCCTAACCCTGTGTAGCTAACCAGCGATAGATAATAACGCTGTCATTGGCGTAGGCAACCTCGAGCCGGCCCTCAAATTTCTCGGCAGCGTTCTGCCCGTAGGTATTGCGTTCCAAAGGTCCCACGTATATGAGAGCAACATTGTACCTGTCCAGTAAAGATGCAGTCTGTTCCCAGTCGTTGCTCGTATAGATGGCCTCTACTGCGCTCTCGCGCTCGGCGGGAACTGGCGTGTCTCCTCGCCACTGGTACTGATGGCCGGCCCAGCCGACAAGCGTCGGCAATCCGGTTGTCGCCGAAACACGGCCGTGACCCTGCGGCGAGTACTGTCCACCGACGGCCTCCACGATGACGGGGGTGCCTTCAACGTTTTCCCGTAGCCAGGTCAGTGCGGCCAGTTCGCCCGGCAGTGTGTTCTCGTAGTGAGTGATACCGTTTAGCGTTGGCGGCTGACCATACTCAAGGGCCCGCGAACGGATACCATAGTAGGGAAACAGTAGAGCGACGGCCAGCATGGCAGCATACCCAGCTCCGGCCACCAGAGTAGCCAGCCGCGCCCGCCGCCACAGGTAATCCAGAGCAAAAAGGGCCGAGGCGCCAAATAGAATCCAGGACTGATAGTAAAACTTGAATACCGTGTTCAGACGTTGCCCGAAATTATCGCGAATGTAGACGAACTCTGGGCCGAGCGTCAGTAACAGGCCCGTTAACGTCAGGAGCAGCACGAAGGGCGTAACCGCGCCCGTGTTGAATTCTGTCTGGCTGTGCGCGCCGTCCCTGTTAAGGAGCGATGCTGAGATAGTGATGGCAACGGTCAGTAGAACCGCAAGCAACAGAATCATCCAGGGGCTGGCCAGCCGGCCGACGAGAATTGGACCGGCCATGGCTACAATAGACATGAATGCCCAGTCCAGGCGACCTGCAATTGAATCCGGTTGCGACGCGGGGAGTTCCACGCCAAGCTCGGCGGCCTGGTTAACCAGCCGGGCGCTGCCTTCGGGGCTGGCTGCGATTATGAAGCCAAGCAGGAGCATCAGCACGGTAAGACCCAGGAGGAGTCCAACCGCCCACATGACGCCGAGACGCCATGGCGCGCGCCGCCGTCGTATGGCGAGCGTGGCGAGAAAGGCTGTGAGTGCCGTGAGGGGCATGCCGAAGATAATTAGATAGTGGGCCAGGCGGGTGGGGCGCATGAGCATCGGCAGCAGGAACGGCGGGCCGGCTTGCGAGCGAAAGCCGAGATAGAAGGGTAGATACATAAGCGCTGCGGGAATGGCCAGAAGCGCCGCCAGTAACAGTGCATCGCCCCAGAATGCGCCGCGCCAGGCGCCTGCCTCGCGCCAGCGGCTGAGTGTAAAGGCGCCAACGACAATAAACAGGTGGATGAGTACGTCCCAGGTGTTAAGGAAGGAGAGGCCACCCAGAATAAGCACCGTCATGGCATATAGGGGCAAGCCGATTTGTCCGATGAGCCGGCCGCTGCGAGCGACGATATCTCGGAGGTCAACTTCTTCTGCGGTCGCTGCAAAGGGCTTAAGCCACCAGGCGAGGGCAACCGCGAGACTCAGGAAGGCGAAAGGCAGCGCTAATACGTGCGGATGCATGTCGCCCAGGAGGAAGCTGAAGCCCGGGAACTCGGCGATCGGTTCTAGCGCTTCTTCGGGTATGCCCGAGAGGCGGTATTCGTGAATGACCCGCGAACTTCGCCACCACCACCAGTGGCGGGGTCCGGTCGGGCCGAAACCGGTGTTTGTGGCAGGCCCATTGATGTCGCGCACGTCGAGCCAGGCCCAGAATTGGGCCGATCCAATCCCGTTGACGTGCAGTAGCTCGAACAATATCTGCATATTGCCCGCCAGAGGGACGGCGACGGCGGCGACAATACCTAAAAACCGCGCTGCGCGCCTGCTGCCAGGGGAGCGTTCGGCGGCGACCAGGTTATAGACGAGGCCGTAGGCGCCGACGGCTGCACCCGCCGCCAGCCAGGCGATTCCCAGGTTGAAAGCCAGCGGTTCCGCGACTGACGCGAGACGTGCGATGAGCGAGGTCATTACGTAGCCGAAGTAATAATAGCTAATAGCGAATCCCGACAACCAGGGGTCCAGAGGCGGCATCTGTGCGCTACGCCCGGCGGCGTTAAGAAAGGCGAACTCCATGGGCTTCTCGGTACCTGTAATGACCGGATTCTGCGCGCGAACCCAGGCCCAGAAGAAGAAGACGGCGGCGAACACCAGCTCGGTGATAATGACTTGGCGGCGATTCTGTCGCAGCCAGGCAAGGATGTCCTGATCGGAGCGCCGCATCAGCCAGACGGATACTGCGCCGACGAGAAAAAGACTGAGAACGGCGGCGCCAAGATCGTTGGCCAAAAAACTGCTACTGCTCAGGATCCAGAAAAGATAGGTCACGAGTAGTACACCCAACATCTTGACAAAGGCGTAGCCGCGATCCGGCAGCCGGCGCAAGACGTACAGGCAGAGAGGGGTTGCGACAGCGCCCAGCAACATGAGCACTGCCCACCAACGAACGGCGGCGAAAATGTCGCTCAAGGGCATCAGCATCGCTCGCTCATCCCACTACCTCGTAAATTGTCACGTCGGCGTTGTGGAACACCTGTCGCAACAACCCCTGCGAGGCCATGGACTCGAACTTCTGCAGGCCGGCAGGCTGGTAGTAAAGTGCCTCCTGCGTGCCTACATAAATGTACGATACGTCATAGTCGCGAATGACTTCCATTGCTTCCTGTGCTTCAGTCGTGTCGTACAGACGCGCGACGTCGTTCATGCGGCGTCGCACCTGGTTGTCGGGTAGGGCGGCGCGCTGCTGCGTCTGGTGCCAATCCCAACCGATAACCGTGGGCAGGCCGGTGTACATGGCAACGCGGCTGGCGATAGAGCGATAGGCCTGGCCCACGTCCGGCGGTGCGGCTTCCACGATGACGGGCGAATTGGGAATATTGCGTTGCATCCATTGCAGCGCTTCATATTCGCCGTCCAGGGCGATCGTGCGGCTGCTACCGTCAAACGCCGCGTCCTCGTACTTAGTTGTCTGCATAAAGGCCATTCCGTCAAGCGTCGTGGGCGCCTCATCGCTCATACGCACGTTCCAGCGAGCGGGGATGGCAAGAGTCGGATACAGAAGCGCTGCCAGCGTCAGCGCCACAAGCCCAGTTCGCCAGGCGGCCTGAATTGTGTGGCTGCGACGTTTAACAGCGGGCCATGCCAGCGCCAGCGCGACGCCTCCCACCACGCTGAACAGCACCCACACCTGCATATAAAACTTAAAGACGGTGTTCATACGTCCAATATCGCCCTCTAAGACGACGATCTCGACCATCAGCGTCAGCGCCAGACCGGCTGCGATGAGCATGAGAAGGACGCGCCGCGCAGGGGGCAGTGAGGGCCTGAGACTGAGCAGCCCGGCGAGAAGCGCCAGGGTCAGGACGATGGGAGCGATCCAGTAGTTCAGGAAGAGGAGAGCGGCGATGAGTATCACGTATACGACGAGCCCTGCCAGAATCAAGGGCATCCAGCGTCGCGTCGCGTGCAACGCCTCTTCGGTCCAGGCAGCCGTCCACGCCCGCCATTCGCGTGCCAGATGAGTCAGAATCAGGAACAAGAAAAGGCCATAAACGACCAGGTAGTTGCCAACCTGTGTGTACGAGCCTTCCCACAGGCGAAGTGACTCGTAACCGGCGCCGTAATTAGAGACATAGGGCCAGAAAAGAAGCGTCGAGAATAGCGCCAGCGCGGCAATCAGCAGCACAGTGCGGCCGATGAGCGGCAGGTCAATGCCTTTGTGGTTGCGTATGAAGGCATAGTAGGCGACTGCCAGGCTGCCGAGAAGCAGGTAGGTGGGCCAGTCCCAGGTGTTGGTGGGGCGCAAGACGCCGATGGAGAGGGCGCCGACGAAACCGATAAACAGAGATGACGATAGACGGCGGACGGCGGACGGCGGACGGTAGTCGACGGCGCTATGTGCGGCGAGCGCCAGCGAAACCGCCCATCCCAGGGCCAGTATCGTGAGCGGCAAGGCGATCATGTGCGCGTGCAAATCGCCGTACAGAAAGGTGAAGAACGGAAACTCCGTAATAGGCGCCGTCTCGCCCGGGTTGATATTGATAGCACGGGTGGCGGTCCAGAACCAGTCTCCAGGATAGATGGGCGCCTGCTGCCCGCCGATTGTGACGTGAAAGGCGCCGTCGATTGTGCGCACGGCGGCGTCGATCAGACCGACGCCCGTGTTGATGTTGCTGTCGCTGGCGCTCTGCCATGCGCCGAGCAGAACGCCTACTTCACCGAGGTTGCCCAGGAGTACGCAGAGTGCTGTGGCGGCGAGGCCGGCGAGGACGGCGGGGGTGGAGATTAGGGATTGGAGATTGGAGATTGGAGATTGGAGATTGGGGATTGGGGATTTCTTGAGGTGGGAGACGAGGTTGAAGGCCAGGCTGAATGCGCCGAGGCCGGTGAAGCTGAAGAGCATGGGTATGGCAAGGTTGTAGGCAACAGTAGGGGTAATGCCTAGAAGTTCAGGGAGTACACCCACGAAGACGAAACCGTAGTAGTAATAATTGATGTAGCCACCGGCGTACCAGGGATCATAGGGTGGGAAGGTGCTGCTCTTGACAACGGCCGTGAAGTAGGACAGATCCATGGGCTTTTCACCGCCCCAGATGACATCCCAGACGTCCGGATTGCCAAGGCGAATGACAATGAAGAAGACAAAAAGCAGCAGGCCCAGGGCTTCCACCAACCCCATGTAGGCGATGTGCCGGCGCACGAAGCGCGCGATTTGGTGGCGCCGGCTGAAGAAAAAGCCAACACTAATCAATCCCAGTGCAAGCACGCTTAGAATCAATGCAAGGCGATTGTGTAGGATGAGATTGTAGCTGGCTGCGAACCAGGCGATCCACGAGATGAAGAGCAGCGACAGAATACGGGCAAGCACGTAGCCTCGATCGGGCAGGCCGGGAAGTGCGACGAAGGCTAGCGGGAACGCCAGCCAGCCGAGCAGCACGACTGCCAGCCACCAAACGGCAGCACCGAGCCACGGTTGGCTCGAGAGAAGGCCGGCTGGTCTAAACACCTCGCCGAAGTCACCGTGCTGGCGTTGTAATTGACGTTCTTGAGGGGTGAGCAGCAGCCCGTTAGGTAGTTGCGTGGCCTCGCCGGGCGTCATGTGGACGACTTTGCTCATGTCCACGGCGTTGAGAATTTGTTGCGCGCGCTGCGGATCATAGTCGTCGGTTTTGCGGAAAATCCACACAGGTGGGTGATCGTATACGCTGAAAGCTTCTTCTGCCGCCAGCTCATTAGGAGGAGGCCAGCCGATTTCGGGCGGCTCGCCCCAGGCTAGCTCGCCGCCGGTGTCGCTGATGTAAAGTGGACCAACGTGCAGATCGGCGTGGAAGTCGGCGGCTAATTCGAAGCCAAGCTCGCCGCTAAAAAGGGATTCGTAGTAAGCGATGTTCAGCGGGTAGGAGAGGGGCAGACGCGGCGTGTTCCATAGCGAGCGCTGGCTGCTGATGGCAATAACGTCGGCTTCCTCGATCCACTGCAGCATCATCTGGCGCTTGTCCTCTGTTGCAGGGGAGGGTAGCGGTCGTTGTCCCCCGGTTACTTCGCTGTAGTAAGCACCATAGGCCGACTTGCCGTCAACGCTCACGGGGAGTAAGTCATCCCAAGACTCGTTGACGATGAGACTCGTACCCGCATCCAGAATGCTTCCCCCGCCATGCTCAGCGCGCAGGATATAAGTTTCCTCTGCCGCGAGTTGTTGTGGTTGAAAACTAACTCTGTGAGGCTGCCGTTGGCCCTCGAGGGCGATTTCTGTTTCCTGTCTCTGGACCGTCTGTGCGTTGCGGTCCAAGAGGGTTAAGTTAAGCGTCGTCGGCCGGTTGCCCTGGAGAGACAGATAGTTAAAGCGCACGCCGTTGACGATTCCGCCTTGGGGTAGGCTGAAGGGCAGTTCCAGAGGAAAGCCGTCGGGTTGGAACTGGTACCCTTTGAGCGGCAACTGCAGTTCGCGCTGCTGACCGTCGACCTCGTACAGTAGCATGGCGCCGCTTGGGATATTGTCGAACATCCAGCGCGAGGCCTCCACACGCGTCATCGGTTGCGCGTACACGCCGCGAACAAAGGCGTTGGCCCACAACAACGCGGGGGCGATGGTCAATACGACGACCACCATGGCGGCAACGCGCCTGGAGCGATTGCGACCGGCGCGACGCCAGAGCTCATAGAGTAACCATCCCGCCAAGAGCAAGAAGGCGGGATAGATGGGCAAGAAGTAGCGAATTGACTTTACCCATCGCGTGCCCATGAACAGGAAGTAAGCGCCGGCCCAGACAACGGGGATGGCGTGTGCCATCCACTGCGGATAGGCGCGCACGGTGCGCCACAGCGCCCACAGAAAGCCCAAGACGGCAGCGATACCGGCGCTGAGCCCCATGCCGTAGAGGACCATGTTACTCAGAGGAAACAAGATGGGCGCGCGCGCCGTCCACTGTAGGGCCGGTGGATGAGCGGCCTCTGGACTCTGCTGGGCCTGGATTTCCTGCATGTTTGAAATCCAGTTGGGGTTGAAGCCGACAATCGATTGCATCGCCACGCGGATGGAAGAGGGTTGGCGACCGGTCTCAGCTTGAACGGTCTGGCGCACCATCTCGGCGTCCATAAAGGCATAGGGTTGCGCCACCCGGAAGGTTGCCAGAGATATGACGGCGGCAAGGAGCACGCCAAGGATGACGCGTTGTAGATCGATGTTGCCGCGCTCGGTGTTAATGTAGCGCCAGCCGATTCCAGGTGCTGCCTGCTGCTCGCGGCGCGCCAGCCAAATGACCCCGGCGATGGGCGCGATAACTGCCAGGGGCGCCACGTTGATGCGCGAGGAGACGGCCAGACCCAGGAACACGCCAAACAGCAACCACCAACGCTTGCGCCGGGCGTCTTCAGAGGCGCGAACGGCAGTGTAGAGCGCAACTGTACACAGCGCCGCGGCCCAATTATCCATGGTGAAGAAGTGGGACTGCTGGATGGGCATGACGGCGATGCCCAGGAGAAGGGCACCCAGCAGCCCGGCGCGCCACCCGTATAGGCGTCGTCCGATGAGGAAGATGAAGAGGACAGAGATAAGATCGACGAATCCGGAGAAGAATCGACCGACCAGATGAACCCCATCATAGCCTGCATAATTATAGCTGCAGAGGTCTGCGGTAGCCTGACAAAAGCGCTGGATCCAATTGGCCGCATAGACGATGACCGTCATGGGAAAGTTACCGTACACGTAAAACGATTTATCGATGTTGTACGGATTGAGCGTCGATTCCGAGGTTCGCAGGTAGGCCAGCGGATCGCCGACCGGCTGCAAGCGGCTGGCGATCTCGGTCAGAAAGCGCTCGTCGGGATGCAGGTGGTGATTGCCGTCCCAATTTAGGCCGGTAAAGCGGAAATAGGCTGCGAGCGCCAACACGAAAACCAACCCGACGAGAACCGCATTTTCGCGGGTCAATATGCGTTGAGCGATGTTCGTGCTTCGGCCCTCGTGTTGTCCCGCTAGCGCAACGGGTTGCTCTTCACGGGCTGAAATGTCGACTTCTTCTACGGTCATAATATTCCAGGTAATCCACGCCGGCCCGCGCATGGCTCCATAGAGACCTGCGAACCGGTTTGCAGGCATCGACTTGACGCCTAACTTATATACACGGCGTGGGCGCGAGACGCGCAGCAGATTGCGTCATGAATTGAGATTCTAGCTTACATAAGAATGAGCTTCAACCTGAAAGAGCGCGGCTCGATGGTTACTAACGCCGCACTTCATAGCTATAGAACAGCGGATCTGACAGGTTTCCCTCGAACGTATGCAGCGTCCCCTGGGCAAAGTGCTGAGAGGTCTGATTCACCTCATCGCTTCGTTCGGGCAAATAAACAAAGACAAGGTTGGTGTCCGGGGCCGCTTCAGCCGGTGTCTGTGTATCGGGCATCACGTCAATCAGGTTTTGTCCGGGCTGGAAATCTTCGGCAAGAAATAGAATGGTGGGAAAGGAGACGTACATGGCAGGTGGCCCGTGGAAATAAGCAGTCCAGTCCCCATCGAGCGAGGCCAGATACTCCCCCATACGGTGGGCCACCTCGGTATTGCGATCGCCAAAACGGTAGCCGTTGCGGTAGGTGCCAAAGTAGAAGAACAGATCGCCGGCAATGAAGATGAATATGATGGCGAGCGCTGCCAAAATACGGTAGTTCGGGATAAGCCCACCCGTGGACGAGGATTCAGCTTCGTCCACGAGGGCGCGAATGACCGAGGCGAGCCGATTCACCAGCCAAAAGAGACCGTTAGCAGTAAGCAACACGACAGCCGGGGCGGCGATCAGTAGGCGATGGCTGCTCGGCGCATCAACCAGGAGCGCGCTACCGAAGATGAGTGTACCGCTCAGCCAGATGAGTAGGATTGCGTACTGTATGCGGCGGAGGCGCCACAAGGCAAAAGCGACACCCAGCGCGAAGAAGATCGAAGGCAAGAGGCGCAGCAGAGGAATACCTGGATTATAAAATGTGCTGGTGTCAAGACTTCCGTTGAATGCCAGGAAAGAGCGCCGCAGCTGGTCGCCAAGTACATCTATGACCGGTTGTCCACCGCCGGCCTGTTGCAGGAGCCAGTCGTTGTGCAGGATGCCAAGGGCGTTGGCGCGTTCCATGAAGAGGCCTGGATTCGCCTGATAATACACGATCTGGGGCAGAGCGATCACAAGGGCCAGAGCAGCCATAGCCAAAATGTTGCGCCACTGTTGCACGATAAGGTCCCGTTGTAACAGGAGAAGA
>CAYSMQ010000068.1:0-5151 GCA_964432035.1 uncultured Ardenticatenaceae bacterium | reverse complement strand
AGGAGGAAGAACGGTAACAAGTGCGATGCAGTATAGACGTAGGTAGAGAAGCCCGTTGCCAGGCCGGCGAGCAACCAGTTGCGCCGGTTGGGATAGGTGAGGGCGATGGCGATGAGCCCGAACATGAGCAGGGCCAAGAGCGGATCCCAGATGTTGGTCATGCCCAGGCGGCTATAGTGCACGTGTAAATGATAACCGGTAAGGAAGAGCGACGCGGCGAGTACCACCCACACGTTCCAGAGACGCCGTCCAATCAGGAAAAGCACAGGCACTGTGATAGCGCCGACGAGGGCCGGAAGCAGGCGTAGGCCAATGACGGTCCGGCCGAACAGGGCGATGGGCAGCGACGCGGGAAAGAGTGGCAGAGTAGGATTGGTCAGCCACGCCGTCGCGAACGGGTTGCGGATGTGACCTTGTAAGGCAGCGATGGCGTCCAGTCCGATGCTGGCTTCAATCCCGTTTAGCATGAAGGGATGAGCTGCGAGCAAGAGGAGGCGGGGTATGAGGGCAAGGAGGAAGAGGAGCAGCACGACGGCAGACGATGGACGGCGGACGGCAGATATAATTCGCCGAAGTGATTTCCCAGAGGTCGCGGCGGTCTGCGGTCTGCGGTCCGCGGTCGATTCGTGGCTCAGACCGGCGTAGGCCAGACCGACTGCTGCTAACCAGAGCGCCAGACCGAGGATTGGATGGCCGCCGGAAACGGTAGCGCCGGCTTGCTCCTGGGCAAGCAGCGCCAGAAAAAACGCCACTGGATAGAGGAGGATGCGCCTGGAGCGAGCGGCGCGGGGCCGCTCCACACTTTGCCGTCTTTCAAAGAGGACCGCCGCGAGAAAGGCGCCTATTGCCACGGCGTACCACGTTAAGCCCCCTAGTGCCGAGGGCGGACGCTGCGAGAGAATGCTCTGACCAATATAGGCGGCAAAGAGGCCGGCAAGGAGCAGGCCGAGTTGTAAGAGCCCGCGAGCACTGGACTCAGGTTCATTACCAGGCTCCTCGCGCGCCGCCTCAAGGGTAAACGGGATTACCTCTGCGTCTTCTGGTAGAGGCGCCGGCTGTAGAGATTCCTCATCGCCGATTACCTCATTCTCTTGATCAAGCGGCGGCGGTTCTTCGATGGGTAGTGGGTTGGGAGCCGGCAAACGAACTTCGATGGATTCGGTCTTTTGGGAAGATGTTGCTACCTTGCGCGCAACCATGAAAATGTAGGCGCCCTCGCCTATGGGCTCCTCTTCGTAATACGGGCGTACCCAGCGTTCTGTCTGGCGCAAATTGGAGCGCCAGGGCGCCACTATCCACCGTCCTGTCAGGAAGTGGGTGATGGCAGAGGGGAGACCTTGAACGTGCCCTATTTCAAGAGTGCGGAGGGCTTCTTTCGAAAAATAGTATTGCCAGCGCTCGACGGTGAAGCCGGCTTGCGCTAGGCGTTGGGCCCATATTTGTGGCGCGTCGGTGTGCGCGTGCCGCGAAATTGTGTTGAAAAAACGGCGGTAGGCACCCGCAAGTCCGATGGGGCCCAGAAGCGCCGCGCCGCCAAGGTATTCGGTGAATAAATGGCTGGGCATGGTGATGACCAGCTTGCCGCCGGGACGTAGAACGCGCGCTGCTTCGCCGAGCACGGGTTGTACGTCCTCTATGTGCTCCAGCACGGAATTGCTGATGGCGCTGGCAAACGTATTGTCGGCGAACGGTAGCGCGTCTCCCATGGCCTGCACGTTGAGGCGGTACACGCCGGCGCGGCGGGCTTTTTGCAGCGGTCCCCACCAGGGATCAACGCCTGCCGTCAGTTGCCGCCCACGAGAAATGCGGTTGGCGAAGGCCATACCGGCAAAGTGACCATCGCCACAGCCAAGGTCGAGAACCGGCTCCGCTATGTCCACGTAATGATAGAAACGCGCTTCTACTGCACGCAGAAGCGCGCGAAAAGCGGGGACTGTTTTTAGGTGGCGCCAGAGGAGGTCGTCGCTACCGTCCCGCATCGCTTGTTGCTCAGGAGCGTGCATCTTCATTCATCTGCCGTAAACGTTCGTATGCCTCAGGTTCAGAGGCCGAACTATCATGGTCTCCACGCAGTAATCCTTCGAAGAGACGAGCATACTCGCGGGCGGTCTGCTGTGGGCTAAAGCTATCGGCGATGGGGTCGGCGGGACGTTCATAACGTTCCTTACCGTCTAGCACGGCGATTATGGCCTGGGCAAGGGCCTCGTGGTCGCCGATGGCCGCCACTTCTCCCATGCCGGTCATGGTTACCGGTTGGCGCACGCCGGGTAGGTTGCTAGCGACGACGGGCGCGCCGTTTATCATGGCCTCAATTTGGACCAGGCCAAAGCTTTCGGTGCTGTTTAGGCTGGGGATTACAAGCAGGTCAAGGCTCTTATAAAAGGCGGTCAGCTGCGCGCCGCGCAATGCGCCTAACTGCCGGTAGTGGTCGCTATATCTCTCCATGAGTGGGGCAAGGCGGTGCGCGTAGGCATCCTCGCCAATTGTCTGCGGGCTGGCATGGAGGATGAAAGCGTCGGGGTGCGCCTCGAGGACGATAGGAAGCGCTTTGAAGAGAACTTCTATGCCTTTCTCGGCGGCGATACGCGCGGAGATGCCGATCACTTTCTTGTCCGCCAGATCGTTAGCCTCATAAAAATCGCGCATCACCTCGGCGGGACAGGAAGCGAGTTCTACCGGTGGAGGGATGATGTGAAGTTTCTTACCAAGATATTCTGAGAGGAAAGGCGAATGGCTGCCATAGTCGCGTGTGTAGGTCACGACGGCGTCGGAGAGGTTTCCGGCGATGCGGTTCATAAGCAGGACGACACTATTGACAATGCGGTTGAAGAGACCTTGCGGCAACTGTAAATCGCAATGGTAAGTCAGCACAACAGGTTTGCCAAAGAGCTTGCCGCGCAGCGCGAGGCCCGGCGCGTCGAACTGCGGTAGGTGCAGGTGAATAATATCGGCTTCTCGCGCCAGGCGCGTAGCGTGCAGCCCAAAGGTGGGCATGATCACACCTTTGCTAACGCGGAAAAGGACGGGAACGCGCTGCACATCAACGCCGTGAATGGTTTCGCGCAGCGGCAGTTCGTCGTCATACTGCGACGTGAGCACCGTGACCTCGTGTCCCTGCTCGACGAGCGCCTGGCTAAGCCGTTCAACGTAGATAGTGAGGCCACTGATATGCGGGCGATAATAAGTCAGAACTTCAAGAATTTTCATAGGGATTGTCAGCGTCGTGGACCTTGTCTTAGTTGCATTATATCTTCACGTCCTCCTTGTCGCGTCGTAGCAGGCCTTGCGCGGCGTCAATGACATTGCTCAGCGTCGAACCAATACTGTACACACCGATCAGGCCCCAAACGATTGAAACCGCGAAGTTCATGGCGTGATATAGGAACGCAAAGCTGGCGGAGGCGGCCTCTGGTTGCCGGAGAATCTGAACCAGCCCAAACGTGACCCCGGCGTGGAAGACACCGACCTGTCCAGGGGATGAAGGCGCAGTAATGCTGATGGCGGCGACGCAGACGACAAGGGCAGACATCATCAGGGTCGGCTCCAGGCCCACGGCGCGCATGCCACTCTGGTAGGCGAGAACAATGGGCGCCCACACGACGATGCTTAGAAACGCCAGGACCAGACCGTCTCTGAGTCGCGTCAGGCTATCGAGACCAACGAGTAACTGGTCGAAGTGGCGCGCCCAGCGTTCGCCGTCGAGGAATGGTAACCTATTGACGACCCAGCGAAAAAGGCGCAGGGCAGCGTCTCTGTAGTTGGCTGCTAGCACAAGCGCAATAATGGCTAGGAGGGCAAGCAGCGTGAGGATGCGGGCAGCATCGCGGATCGGTGGCGCAACCGCCTGTACATTAGCCAGGGTAAGGGGCAGCAGAAGCACCATGAAAAGCAGGTCTAAGACGCGCTCGACCACCATGGTGGATACGCCCTGAGCAAGCGTCACGGGCGGGACGTTGCCGATCAGGACGGCGCGCCCCAAATCACCGAGGCGGAAGGGAAGAATGTACGTTAGTAGGTAGCCAATATTCTGAATGTGAAAAACCTGGCGGTAGCTTACCTGGTTTAGCAGCATGAAGCGCCAACGGATCGCACGTAAAGCCAGGAAGGCCACGATTCCGGCGGCGCTAAGCGCCGCGTAGCCGAAGTGAGCGCCTTGGATCGCCTCCAGAATCTGCCGTGGATCGATGAACAGGAATATGGCGAGGAGACAGGCGATGCTGATCGCCATTCCCAGCCAGAATTGGAAGCGTTTCTTCTCGTTATTTACCATAGAACAGGAGATTATAACCGACTTGCCAAGCTACCCAAAGTTGCTCCCGTCACAGCTCGCGCGTATAAAAGGTGCTGGCGCGGGAAGAAGGAACAGCCACTGAAGGAGAGAATAAATGGACACCGTTAATCTTGGCGACACGGGGCTAAAGGTCTCGCGTATTTGTTTGGGCATGATGAGCTATGGATCTTCCCAATGGCGCGATTGGGTGTTGGACGAAGAGGACAGCCGGCCCTTCATCCGGCGCGCCTTGGAGCTAGGCATCAACTTCTTTGACACGGCCGATATGTACTCGGCGGGGGTCAGCGAAGAGGTCACCGGGCGGGCGCTGCGCGACTTTGCGAGCCGCGAGGAAGTCGTCATTGCCAGCAAGGTATACTTCCCAACGAACGACAATGATCCTAACGCGCGGGGATTATCGCGCAAGCACATCATGCACGCCGTCGACAACTCATTACAACGTTTGGGGACAGATTACATCGATCTTTACCAAATCCATCGTTGGGATTACACGACGCCCATCGAGGAGACATTGGAAGCGTTGCATGATGTCGTGAAAGCGGGAAAGGTGCGCTATATTGGCGCTTCTAGCATGTATGCCTGGCAGTTTGCCAAGGCGCTGCACCTGCAGGAGGCAAACGGCTGGACGCGCTTTGTCTCGATGCAGAATTTGTACAATCTGCTCTATCGTGAAGAAGAGCGAGAAATGATTCCGCTTTGCGAGGATGAAGGGGTAGGGCTCATTCCATGGAGCCCGTTGGCCCGTGGATTCCTTGCCGGTACACGGACGCGCGAAAACTGGGGTAAAACGGCCCGGGCCAAGTCAGACACGATGGCGCAAGAGCAATACTACGGCGATCTCGATTTCGACATTGTGGATC
>CAYSMQ010000067.1:0-15907 GCA_964432035.1 uncultured Ardenticatenaceae bacterium | reverse complement strand
TAACACGTCTGGTTGTGGCCCAGAAGATCGTGGGTTCGAATCCCACTACTCGCCCCTAAGGCTGATGGTCATTCATCAGCCTTTTTTGTAAGTCTGCGCCCGTAGCTCAATGGATAGAGCATCTGACTTCGGATCAGAGGGTTGTGGGTTCGAGTCCTACCGGGCGTGCTGCAGATTAACCACCCGCGAGGGTGGTTTTTCATTACACGGACTCGCTATGACTTTTTGCGACATTAAGATCGGCCACGCCACCAATAGGCAACATCACACTGGTTGTACCGTCTTTCTGTGCCCTGAGGGTACCGTGGGCAGCGTTGATGTGCGGGGGCCGGCGCCTGGTAGCCGCGAGTCGGCGCTCCTGGCGCCGGAGAAACCGGTAACGTTTGTCAACGCCGTCGTCCTCAGCGGCGGCAGTGCCTTTGGATTGGCCACTGCCGATGGGGTCATGCGCTATCTCCATGAGAGGGGAATCGGTCACCAGACGCCTATCCGCCCGGTTCCCATTGTGCCCGCTGCAATTGTCTACGATCTGTTTTTTAGCAGGGGCGCGTCGTTTCCCACGGCAGATATGGGCTATGAGGCTTGCACCAATGCCTCTGCGTCGAACGTGGCGCAGGGGAACGTGGGCGCCGGTGCAGGCGTAACCGTGGGCAAGTGGGCCGGATTGGCCGGGGCGATGAAGGGAGGCTTTGGTTTGGCGGAAATCCGTGAAGGTGACCTGGAGGTTTGCGCTGCGGCGGTCGTCAACAGCGTGGGCGACGTGCTCAATGAAGATGGATCGGTGCTGGCCGGCGCCCGCGCCGAGGAAGGGGGCTGGTTGGTTCGTCGCGATCCTTACAGGCGTTTTCCAGAGCGGCCGCCCGCAAACTGGGGCACAAACACGACGCTGATTGTCGTGGCAACCAACGCCAGCATGAATAAAATTGGCGCCAATCGTCTTGCACAGCGCGCGCACGATGGGCTGGCAATTGCCGTACGACCTGCCCACACGTCGCACGACGGCGATACCGCCTTCGCGCTGGCGACAGGTGTCATCGACGAAGTTCCTCTCGACGCGGTGGCCAACATGGCCGTCGAAACCGTGGCCGAGGCCATCCGCAACGCCGTGCGCCACGCCGACACTGTGCAAAATGTCCTTGGCCTCGCAGGTTGAGTCAGAGAAGTCTGTTAGCAATGGATGAGTTCGAACAGGTGCGACCGATTAGGGTGTCGCGCACCAGCGTAGCGGGCATAGAGACAAGCTATTACGAAGCGGGTTCGCCCTCGGCCGGCCCACTTGTTCTCCTTCATGGTATGTCCAGTTCTGCGGATTCTTTTCGAGAGCTGCAGATGGCGCTTTCACAGCGTTACTGGACACTTGCGCCGGATATACCGGGCTTTGGCGACAGCGCAAACACCGACCCCTATACCTTTCCACAGCTCGTCGATTGGCTGAGCGGTTTTCTCGTCAGTCTTGACACAGGACCGGCGCACCTCGTGGGGCATTCGTTTGGAGGTGCATTAGCCGTCAGCCACGCGCTCGCCGTGCCACACCAGGCGCGAACGCTAATCTTGTTGGCCCCGTCCGTGCTGCGTCCAGGGAAATACCCGCAGTGGCTGCGTCGCCTGGCCCAGAGCAGTGTATCGGAACGTATTCTGGAACTGGGCGTCAGCGCCTCGCGCCTGATGCTGGAACGTCAGATGCGAGCCGCATTTTACGACGCGTCACGATTTGACCCATCGCTCTGGGAGCGGAGGAGGCGCGACTATGAGCGGGCGCGCGCGTCGGCTGCCGTGCTCCGCGCCTCCGCGCTCCACGATATTCGCGGTGACCTGCACAACATACAGCAGCCATCTTGCATCATTTGGGGGCAGCAAGATCCCGTTCTTGCGCCGCAGGATGCGTTTGTGCTCAACGAGTTGATGCCCAAATCGCGCACGTATCTGCACCTTCTCCCCCAGTGCGGGCATATTCCACACATCGAGCAAGAGGAACAAGTAACTGCTATAATCACGGAGTTTCTTGAGTTCCGTGAGGACACCACATAACAGTTCAGGAGTGAGCAATTCATGTCTGATCGAGCCGACGCGGGGGCGAACCAGTCACGAGGCGTCATATCAGTTTTTGGTAGTTCTCGACCGCAGCCGGGCAGTGACTCGTACGAAGAGGCGCGCCAGGTCGGAAAGCTGTTGGCCGAGGCCGGTTTTGCCGTAGCCACAGGCGGCTATACGGGCACGATGGAAGCTGTAAGCGACGGCGCCGCCGGCGCGGGAGGGCATGTTATTGGCGTCGGCTGTACGCAAATCGAACAATTCCGGCCGGGTGGCCTGAACCGGTGGGTCGTGGAAGCCATCCACTATGACACGTTGCGCGAGCGTCTCTATCACCTGGTTGTCAAGAATGACGGCATGATTGCCTTACCCGGAGGCATAGGGACACTGTCGGAGATGGCGCTCGCGTGGAGTTTGCTGCAGGTGGGTGAAGTGAACGAGCGACCGCTGGTGCTCCTCGGCGACATCTGGCGCGAGGCGATGGATGCTTTCATCGATCCTGATTTTGTTGACGAGGACCACGCGCGCTTGCTACGTTACGCGCAGACGCCACAAGAAGCCGTGTCGCTCCTCAACCAAACGAAGTAGGCCGGCGAGATGGCAGTTGACGACCTGATCTTTCTGAAATTGGGTGGATCTTTAATCACAGATAAGACGGGCGTTGAGTCGTTGCGCGGTGAGCGATTGCAGCGGCTGGCGCGGGAGATTGCCGCCGTTCGCCGCCCCAGCCTGCGTCTGGTCATTGGCCATGGGAGCGGTTCCTTTGGCCATGCGGCCGCGGCAACGTACGGAACGCGCGAGGGCGTGCGAAACGCCGAACAATGGCTTGGTTTCTGCCGGGTCAGCGAGGCAGCCGCTCGCCTGAACCGCATCGTCTGCGAGGCGCTCCTGGATGCCGGTGTGCCCGCCGTGAGCCTGCAGCCGTCGGCGTCGGCCCAGTGTCGCGATGGCGCTTTACAGGATCTGGCGACGACGGCTGTCGAGGCTGCGCTCGACGCGGGGATTGTTCCACTTCTCTACGGCGACGTTGCCTTCGACAGCGAACGCGGCGGCACGATTATTTCGACTGAACAGGTACTTGGTTTTCTCACCCGACGATTACAGCCGAGGTGGCTGCTTCTCGCCGGGGACACCGCCGGCGTTTACGATGGGGATGGGAGCGTCATTGCGCATATCACAAGGCGCAACTTCTCCCAAATTAAAGGCGCGCTGGGTGGATCTGCCGGTACAGACGTGACCGGCGGCATGGCCAGCAAGGTTGAAGCTATGTTGCGCCTGGCGGAGGACAACCAGGGCCTGTCCGTGCGCATCTTCTCGGGCACGGAACCGGGCAACCTCCGAGACATGCTGCTTGATCCGGCGGGCGCCAGAGGAACGCTTATTAGCGCGTGAGTGCTCGTATCGCCAACGGTCAGCTACTCGTTAACGACGAGACCTTCGAACCCCAGCGGCACCATCTGGAAGAAGCTCTTGCCGGGAGCCAGCGGCAGGATATTGCCCTCAAGATCGTAAAACGTCAGCATGTCGTCCGGGTTCTCGCGCATCCAACGTCCGTCAAAGCGTTGCCCGTCGCGGAAGATTGAGACCGGCCCTTCGCCCCAGATCTGGATCTGAGTCGAATAGTGTCCGCCGCCGACCATGTCCTCTAAAATGCCCGTATCTTCGTGATGCGCGGCGAGCACAATTACGTTCTTGAAGTTAAGCTGTTGGCCCGTGTTGGCGTCGACGTGAGCCGCGCCGTCTGTTGAGCGCATGTAGCCCATGGTGATGGGGTCATAGAGCCAGAAGACATTAGTGCCGATATAGCGAACTTCCAGCGAACTGGCGGGTGCGCCGCCATCCGGTGGGTCTGTGTGAAAGGCCATGTTCGTCTGAAACTGTGGCGGCGTGTTTTGTCCCCGCTCCTCGAGAATGGCGCGCAGGGTGCTCGTATCCGTGAACAGCGTGTGCTCCACGGCCTTGTTGGGGTCTTCTACGCGATAGAAGCCACCGTGACCGAAATCAGGTGAAATGATGCGGTCAAAGAATGGGCTGTCACGCATCATCAGGCGCACAGGGCCGCTGGCGCCAGAATAGGCAAACGCGGCGTCGTACATCTTTGGTATCTCCAGGTCGATGAGTCTTCCGCTGCGAATGGAACCTACCTGGTTGGCGTCGTTGCCGTAGAAGACGGCGGTGAAGCGCGTTACGCCGCCCTCGGCATAGTGTTCAAAGACAAGGTCTGCATTGTTGAGACCTGCCTGCGGTCGCACGACGGCGGGATAGTTCGAGACCTTAATGGCGATGGGGCGTCGCTGCAGGCGGGCGGGATCGTCCACCTGGAGGCCGGTCAGAGGGTTCACGCCTGGGGGAAAACTATCAGGACCAATCAATCCCGGAATGCTCTGCGTTGGTTCGGCGCTAGCCGTCGGCGTCGCCGAGTTCGTTTCCTCGCTTTCGCTCTGCGGCGTGCTCACAAGCGGGGCCGGGGTAGGGGTAGCTTCGTTTTCGGCCGGCTCGGACGGCGTTTCCGGAGCAGCGGTCGTTGCCTCACTTTCTGCCGGCGGTGGCGCCGTCACAGTCTCCTGAGGGTCGGGATCACCGGAGCAGGCCCCAAGCGCCAGCGCCAGGAGCAAGATAAGAGATATGAGCATACGAGAGCGTGTCATAAAGAGGTTCCTTTCCTGCGGTTTTTCTGGCGCTGATTGTCCTCAGGATTGGCCTAGAGGCAAGTCCTGGGGGTGTATTTGTCTCTAAAGTAAGCCGGGGATGAATCCTGAGGAGAGCGTTCGTAGTCTAATACGTGCGACGTTTCCAGTAATCCTTGGGAGTCAGGGTGCTGACGTCGTCACCAGCGTGCATGAAGTCCAGCAGCAGTCGGTTGAACCGTGCGGATTCCTCCAGCATCGGAAAATGCATACACGATGGAAAACTGATGAAGGCGCGATCGGGCGCCGGTTCACGAATGGAAGATTGTTCACCGTTTGGCTGCTGAACGAGCGGATCCTGGGCGCCGAACACCATGAGTAGCGGGCACTGGACTTTGTCCAGTTCGGGAATAAAGTCGGCGTCATGCATCTCGGCGACGAGCGCCGAAAAAGCGACAGGATCGGTCTTCCGAGCTTCGACCTCGACTTCTGGAAAACTGCTGGCGCGATCCGAAACACGGTTGACGGCTCCCGCGCCGGTTTCCTGGACAATGCGGCTATTGAGCGCCCTGCCGTTGAGTGGAAGTGCAACGACCGCGAGCCGGTCCACACTGTCTGGATGTTGTAGGGCGTAGCGCACGGCAACGCCGGCGCCCAGACCATGCCCCACAATGACGGCAGGTTGCATGATGCCCAGGCGATCGGCAAAGGCTGCTACCAGATCTGTGTAATCAGAGAGCGAGTATTTCTCGCGAGCCTTGCTGGAATCGCCAAAGCCCCACAGATCCAGGGCAAAGGTGCGATAATGTGCGGAGAGTGCCTGCATGGAGGGCCACCAGTAGCGCCAGGAGCCAAGCCAACCATGGATGAAGATCAGCGGCCTGCCGCGACCTAGCGCCTCATAGTGGATGAGATTGTCGCCAACCGTTGTGATGCTCATGATCCAGGGTTGCAGTTCATAAGTTGCAGTTTGCCGTGTGGTGGGTCTGCGGACCTGTCGCCGGTGTCACAGGCCCAATACGTCGTTTATGCGCTCCGCCAGGCTATCGGGTGCGAAAGGTTTCAAAATATATTGTGTCGCCCCGGCGTCCATACCGGCCTTAATTTCGGTCTCCTGGCCCTTGGCCGACAGGAAAATGATCGGAACTTCTCGCGTCGCCTCTAGTTCACGGAGGCGGCGACATGCCTCGTACCCTGTCATGCGCGGCATGCGCACGTCCATCAAGATCAGGTCAAAGGTGTCTTCTTGTGCCTTCTCGACGGCTTGGACGCCGTCGGCCGCGCTCGTGACCTGATGTCCATGGAACTGCAGGGCGAGAACGACAAGCTCTCGAATATCTAAATCGTCTTCTGCTATTAGAATCTTGGCCATAATTTTCTCTCGCCGTCTAACGGCTGCCGGTCTGTCCAGTCATTGATACCGGCTGCTGAATGGTTGTGACACAGGGTAAGGTAAATAGAAATGTGCTACCGGCCCCCAGTTCACTTTCAACCCATATTTCGCCTCCGTGCATTTCGACAAGACTGCGCACAATGGAGAGCCCAAGCCCGGTGCCGGGCGTCTCCTGAATGCCTCCATCTTCAACACGATAGAAGCGTTCGAATATCTTACTCACGTTTTCTCGACTGATACCGACGCCGCTGTCACGCACCTCTACACATATCATTTTATTTCCCGCACCATCGCCTTCCTGTATGGCGGCGCTTACCTCGATCATGCCGCCCTCAGGTGTATAGTTTATGGCGTTGTCAACCAAATTCATGATAATGCGGGTGACTTTTTCAGGATCGGCATAGACGGGCGGCAGTGGGTGCGCCAAATCCAGCGAAAAGCTGAGGCTTTTACTCTCATGTTGCAGTCGCCCCCTGACATGTTCGCCAATTTCATTCTCAATAACTGTTTTCAGGTCGACGGGTTCTCTTCTCAGGTCCAACCTGCCGGTTTCGATCCAGGAGATATCGAGAAGGTCATCCACCAGTGTTTTAAGGCGATCGGCGTTCCTGCGGATGGCATCCAATAGACGTAGCTGTGAATCCGAAAGCTCGCCGGCTGCGCCCATGAGCAACAGGTCCGTATAGCCTTTGATGGACGTCATTGGCGTGCGCAGCTCGTGCGAAACGTTTGACACGAACTCGCTCTTCATACGATCAACTTCGACCTCGCGCGTCACGTCCCGGAATATGGAGATCGTACCGAAGAACTGACCGTCGGCAAAGACGGGCGACACGTGTACGTTTAGCACGCGTTGGTCAATGTCCATCTCATCTCTAAGGGCGCTATGTGGTTCAACCGCATTTGTTTGCGTAGACCAAGTGCCCACCGTTTCTGCCCAACGGTCCATGCCGGGACCAAAGCGACCGACGAGATCGTCGACGGCTTTGCCCACGATACGCTCGCGCGGCGTGCTCAGGAACTGGGCCGTTGGTTTGTTGGCCATGAGGATCGTACCGTCGGCCTCGACCACCAACACACCATCGGCCATACTTTCCAGAATTGACTGGACGCGGGCCACTTCCTCTGCCAGGGCGCGTGTGCGTTGCGCCACCCGGTCGTCAAGCTCCTCCACAAGGTGCGCAGTTTCCAGTGCGGTGCCCGCTTGGTTGGCAATTGCTTCCAGAAGCTGCAGCTTCTCCGGGTTCCAGTTAAAGCGTGCATCCCAGGTCAATACCTCGACCAACCCAAACAGTTCGTCCCGTAAGGGGATGGGCAGCATGGCGACTGATGCTGCTTCACCCGATTCACTCCCGTTGTCCCCATTCGTTTCGATGGCGCCGCGGGCAACAGCGCGCCCGGTCTTTATCACCTCTTGAGCCAGTCGCATCTGTTGCAGCGGATTTTGGTCGCCCACGGCCTTGCTATGGCGCCCCTGCCGGTTAGACTCGCTGCGCAGCACTAGCGTATCATCGCGCTCGCGGGTTAGAGCATAAACGTTGTAGGCATCGCCTTGGACAGCTTCGAGCATATGTTCGCCCATAGCTGTGAGGATAGCATTCTGCTTCAGTGTTCCGGACAGCGCTCGGCTGGCCTCGAAAAGCGTTTGTAACTCTTGACTTCGCCGCTGCATTTCGCCAAACAACTGTTGGCTCTCTATCACCGAAATCGCAAATTGCGCGTAGAGGTCAATCGTCTGTAGGCCGTTTTCGTCCGTATGCCGACCGCTCTCTGGCTCAGCCAGGGCAAGGATGCCGATGAACCGCTGTTCGCGATCGTAAAGCGGGCGATAGAGTACGCCGCCCGGTAGCCAGGTCTGGTCCGTTGCTGATTGCGGTGCACCGGGGAAGTGCCCGTCCAGGTTCTCTCGCGTAAAGGGATTGTCATTTGGCAGAAAGAAACAGTTTCCGCGCCTGTAATCCTGCAATCTCTCGTCGGCAAAACGCGCTTCCCATACCCTTGGCGGCAGAAGCCTTTGCTCTAGCGTCTGATGCTCCTCCGTCGAAAGTCCTGCCGCGACAAGTTTGGTCACTTCCATTGACTCATCACGTAGTGTAAGGGTGATGCGCCGCCAACCGGCAATTTGCAGACCTTCAAGAATGAACTCCAATTGCCGGTCGAAGTCTCGTTCCCGTAGCGTCTGCTGCGAGACGTTATGCAGCTGCTGCAGCTGCAGCGCATAGTCCCACATATTGTGGAACAATTGCACGTTTTCTATGGCGCTGGCTGCCTGATTGGCAAATACCTCGAGCGCGCGCGCCGTGTTCAGGTCCGGTCGCAGGCCGTCCAGAGGCGCAGTGAGGCTAATTAGCCCTTGCGGTTTACCCTCGGAATCGCGCAGCGGAATGAAAAACAGGTCGGCCTCGCGCCACATTTGTTGCTCAGCGGCTGCCTCATTGTCGAGCTGCGAAGTGGGATAAAGATCGTTAACCAGATGGATGTCAAGATTGGTTCGTTCGTCATCCCCTTCATCGCTGGGGACAAAATAGGCGCCGCCCAACTGGAACTCCTCTGAGAGCAACTTCTCGACTGCCTGCCACGGTTGGGGCGTCTCTTGCAACACTTTGAGACGATCTAGGGGCAGGCCGGCAGCGGTGACACGCCGAAGCATGACGCCCGAGCTGGTGGGCTCCACGAGGCTCAAGAGGACAACGTTGAAACCAACTCCTTCCTGGATGGCATATACCAACTCTTCATACACCTCTTCCAATTGCCTCTCGCTATGGAAGACACGACTAGATTCCAGAAAGTGTTCGATCTGTTGTGTGCGCCGTTGTAGCAGTGTGTTCCGTTCACGAAGCTCGGTAAAACGGCGCGCATTGCCCACTGCCAGCGCAGCATGATGGCATAGGGCCGTGACAAAAGTTTCATCATTGCTATCAAAGGCGTTCTCCAGCGCGCTGAAAAGCCGCAGAAGGCCGGTAACACGAGATTCGAATAGGATCGGCGCCACAAGTACACTATTAATCGACTCTTCGCCGCTTTGGATCGCGGGCGCCTTCTGGCGAATCGTCTCTTTGTCCTCGATGACTTTCTTATCCAGGTCGCGCGTCTCTAGCGACGGAGCGCCGATGGCGATGCGCGTCTCGTCACGATCCTTCTGGTTGAAAAGGCGTATTTCGCCGCCGACAGCTGTGGTCTGTTCGACGGCTTCGTTGAGCACGAGTTCTAAGATTTCATCCAGAAGCAGCGTCTGGCTAATGTGGCTGCTCACCCGGGAGAGGGCCTGCAGCTGAGCTGCGACTCGCGGCTGGTTGTTATTAGGCATCCCGGTTCACACTTTTTGTTCTCTTTCCAATCGCCGTCTTTCGGCGGCCATCTCCGTTATCTCACGAATGTCGGAAAAATTATCGTTGCGTGCGGAAACGACGCCCACGCTTAATGTCATCAAGGGGCCGAGTGTGCCATCGTGGAGTGCGACCCCGCCACGCTCCGAATCCATAAAATTATAGTGGGGACGTACTTCTGTTTCAAAGCGGTCCCGTAGCTCGATGATAAGATCGTCCACGGCGGGGCTGAACGTAATGATCGTAAAGGTCTCGTTGCTCGCGTGGCCTAAGAAGTCATTGTCTGTACCCAGCGAGTCCACAATGTCACTAAAAAGAAGTGCAACAAAACGCAGAACCTCATCCCCGGCGACAAAACCGTAGGCGTCATTGAAAACGTCGATGTGTTCAATGCCAATGAGTAAGAAGGTCCAATCGTCGCGCCGCATGAGGCCCCGTAGTTGCTCCTCAATGAGACGTCCGCTGGGCAGCCCGGTGCGTGGATCGGTCATGTTGAGCCGCTGGTGGGCGCGAATTGCGCTGCGCACCCGCAGTTTCAGCTCCTCTATGTCGAATGGTTTGGTGATATAGTCGTCTGCGCCCAGTTCAAGTCCGGCGATTTTGTCGCTGCGCTCGTCTTTCTGCGTCAGGAAGATGACGGGAATGTGACTGGTGCGTGTCGTCGTTCGTAACTCACGGCACACGGCGTAGCCATCCATATCTGGCAACATAATGTCCAGCACGATCAAGTCGGGTAGTTTACGGCGACACATGTCCAGGGCGTCGCCGCCACGCGCTGCGACCTCCACCTGATATCCCTGACCTGTGAAGTAGATTCGCAGCATATTGGAGATGTCAAAGTCATCTTCCACTACTAGAATTCTGCCACTGCTCATTTGCTCTCTTCCTCTAACGAACTATACAGTTAATCGCAAAGGGCTGGGGACGGCCGTATAGTTGCCGTTCAACCGTTCGCGGCGGCCTTGTGCGTGCGCCGCCAGTTCAGATTCAGTAACGGGTTGGTCTTCTGTGCGCAATCCACCTAGGCGGAACCCGTGTCGTGCCGCTATACTGTCGATCTCTCTTACCTGCTTCAGCCGAAGGTCTTTTCCAAGCGTGAACGACTCGTAGCGGCCTTCGAGCGCCAACGCCATGGTCTCCGCCATGCAAGCATATGCCTGACCCGGCGGGAAACCAAAATCAAATCCGAAATCAACCTCACCTGGAACCTGTACCATCCCGCCGTCGATGACGAGCACATCGGGACGATCACGCTTGACCTGCCGCGCAACATCGCGCGGACGCGCCACGTCACAGACAAGGGCGTTGCTTTGAAGGTGCTGCGGTTCGATGAGCGGTCCGAGCGCGCTGGAGGCGGCGAAGACTATCTGCGCGCGCTTGATGCGTTCTATGTTGGTCGTCGTGTCCACAAAGCGAGCGCCATGTTCGATGGCCTGACCGGCAACGCGTTCGAGAGAATGCATGCGGCGCCCGACCAGGATCAGTTCGCTAACCTCTGGCGCCAGCAGACGCGCGCAAACACTGCCGATTGCGCCGCTGGCGCCGACGATGGCGACGGTTGTCTCCGACAGGTTCATTCGGAGCCGGCTGGCAGCAGTGCGCACGGCTTCCACAGAGACGGCAATCGTGTAGCTGTTGCCGGTCGTGACGGGGATACGCATAGCTTCGGCAATTGTTTGACCACCATCGCCGACGACGGAGGTAAACGCGCCCAGCCCGAGAAGACGCGCCCCTAATCGTTCCGCGTAGCGCCCTGTCTGAATAATCTTGCGATAGACGAGGGAAGGGGGCAGCGTCATCATCATGCGCGCTGAAAGGGGACAGGCGACAAACCAACCCGTCGCCTCGTGGCCCGTTGCTCTGGAACGGACGCCACGGATTTCGGATATGAAGACAGGAGGATAAAAAATAGAAAGCCATTCGATTAGCCAACCGGGCGCGTGCGACAGAACTGGATACTTGCGGGCGGCGTCGCGGCGAGGATCAAGAGGGTGAATGATGAATGCAAAGTTGTTCTTGCTCATTGGACCTGCACTCCTTCGTTGACCTGGCGACGGGGATAAAGACGAGGATAGGGATACTTCTCAACATAAGGGAAGTGATCGCTGTCCTCATAGGAGATGTTGCGGCTAATGATGTTTCGATCGTCGCGAGCGAGAAGGACGACGTCTGACTCGACGGTGCGCGCCGGGTGAATGATGAGTCCCGAACTGAGCCGGCAATGATGACCGACGCAACCTCCCAGTACGAGGAAGTTGGTCTCGCGAAGGGCGCCATTGAGCACCGCCTTTAGCGGCGACGGCAAGATATTGAAATCGGTGAATGTGGTTCCCGCACCGATAAATGTATCGCGTCCAATCACACAGAGCTGAAGGCAGGTGTTTTGAGCGACCATGGAATTTTCCATGAGCGTTGTCATGAACAGCGACGCTCTAAAGGGCAAAAAACATCCGTCGCCGATCACGCTTAGCATGAGTTGGCAACCTTGGGAGACCGTCACATTGTTGCCGATGATGCAATTGTCGATGACGCTACCCGCGCCGATGGTGACGTTGTCTCCAATGACGGTCGGGCCATGAATACGCGCGGAAGGGTCTATGGTCACGTTATGCCCGATTGAGACAAGTTCCGATGATTCCAGCGACTGCCGCTGTTCGACGAGCGATTTCAAGAGAATCTTGATTTTGTAACGCCAATCGGCGCTGATGCGGTCTTCCTGGTTGACGCCGCGCGTGAATACGCCAAAGAGGATGTCGGCGATGAAGAGGTGTACCCAGCTTTCTATGATGATGAACGCTTTGCGCGGCAATTGATACGTGAGATCCCCAAACTCTGTGGCCATATAAGGGGGAACGTGATAGTAGCCACGTTCGCGGGATTCGGTGTCGATGACTAACGGTGTGGCCTCGTCACCTTGGGCGACGCCACGGGGCAGGAACCAGAGATCGGCCAGAAACAGGTCACCTTCTTCGACCAGCGAACGGCTTAAGGGGCGGACGTGATGCTCGATGGCGGGATCGTCTGCGCGTAACGCCAGACGCACCGGACCGTTTGCGGCTCGCGCTTTCTGCAAAAAGGTTTCGATGAACAAATCATTGAAGAAGAGATTGTCACGGTGTACCAGGGACGCAACTTCTGCGCCATCTTCAACCCGCATAGCCACATCCCAGGAGGGATACTCCCGCTCTTCACTACTATAGGGAGCAATCAGATCGCGTTGCCAAAGCCATAGCGGCTTGTTCTGAACCCGTAAGTCGCGAGCGGGTTCGTTGAACGGATGAATCTGTCGCTGCGATTGCAGAACTATTCGGCGCATTTTCCCTGTAAACAGTTAGGCCCCGTGGGGCCAGCGTGAACCGGTCTTGCGATTTGAGCTATTCAGGTCGTGCTTCGTAAGTCATTATGACCTAAAAATCCGGTCATGGCTGTAAGAAATTTGTCCGGTTCGTCACTCATAGGAAAATGGCGGGAGTGGTGCATCATCGTGATTTTGGCGTGAGGAACGTGTTCAGCCAGTAATTCTGCATTGCGCGGGGAAACGATATTGTCGCGAGCCCCAAAAATACCCAGGGTAGGTGCTTCGAGCTTGCCCAATGCAGACCTGAGATCGGTGTCGCGTAAATCGCCAATGCTTCGAAAGAAAGAATCGAGGGTAGTCCGTTGCACGTCGCGAAAGATCATTTCGCGTACCTGTTTGGAATCGCGCGCCAGAATTGTGTGCATCACCAGGTTCAAGAGGATGGGAAAGCGCCACACGATGTCGGCGATCAGGTCGTAGCCGGCGAGCTTTAGGAAGGGGTTGAGCGTGGCGCCGACGACGGGCGAGCCCACAACGGCGACTTTGCGTACCCTGTCCGGATGCGCCAGCGCATACTTTAGCGCCACCGTGCCGCCCATAGAGTGACCAAAGACCGGCGCCTCCAGGATGCCGAGCGTGTCCATGAACTGGTGCACCATTTCAACATAACCGTCGATGCGAAACGATGGGCCAACGCCGTTACGGCTCCCTTTGGACGAATCCCCGAACCCCCAGAAGTCGAGAGCATAGACACGAAAGTCGCCGCTTTCGCCCAGAGCGATCATGGCCCGACGCCACACGTTCCAGGAGTTTATCCAACCATGAAGTAAAATAAGTGGACGCCCCCGGCCAATCGTCTCGTAGTGCAGAATTCCCTGCTCGGTGACGATAGAACTCAATGACCCTCCTCGTCCATGCGCTCCAGTACGGAGTAAAGGAGTTCGAGGAGGACATTCTTGACGCTTTCTTTGTCAAAGGCGATACATGGCAACACCTTCACATCATTGCGCAGGCTGAGAATGATACGCAAGTCGTCCGGTTCCCATGCGTCCTCATGATCCTGCTTGTTGGCGGCAACGACAAACGGTGTCGCGGCGTAGGCCTGAAAGGTCTCCAGGATTCGTTTTGCTTCGCGGAAAGTTTCAGGCCGGGTGCTGTCAATGATCACAATAAAGCCGAGCATTCCTTCGGAAAGGATTTCCCACATGAAGTCGAAACGGCGCTGACCGGGCGTACCGAAGAGATACAGTACGAGATCGGCGCCCACGGTTATGCGACCAAAATCCATCGCTACAGTGGTGGTTTCTTTGATTTTCTCGGCGGCGCTGGTTATGCGGCGCTCTGTCGAAACGACATCAATTTCGCTGACTGAGCTAATGAACTCTGTTTTGCCCGCCGAGAACGGGCCCGTGACGACCATCTTTACTGCTTGCATCAATGTTTGGGGGTAGGTTTTCCTACGACGCCGCTTACGTGTCTCATAGATTGCGGATTCGGTCTATTAGCCGGTGCACGACCGAGCGCTTTACGGTTGGCGACTGCTGATCAACCGGTCTTTGATCCGTTTCCGACCTTCGCTCAGATCTGCGCCTTGCCGGCGCTGCTTTCGGTTGGCGTACAAATTCCACGAGTCCTGCTTGCAGAAGACCGAAAACGATACGGCGGATCTGAAAGTCGCTCAAGTTGTTGGCGCGCGCGATCTGGCGGATCGTATTGCGAGGATTGATGAAGGAAATGACCCGCCACTCTTCAACGGTCAGGTTTATGTTGCGTAGGCGCGCGTCCGGCCTATCTGTGAATTGAAGTGGGACGTCGAGATCGGGAAGCTCCTCTTGCAAACGCTCCCACTCCTTCAGGCGGCGGCTGCCCTCCATGATCACGCTCTCCAAATCAATGGGGATTGTGATGTAATCGGCCGCCGGAAGCTTGTTGGCGTCGAAACGGAACTGCCCTTCAGCCCACGTAAATAGCTTATAAACGACTTCTACTACATGCTGGCGCACACTCTGGATAATGTCACTTTGTGTGACATATCCGGCCTGAATTAGCAGGTGGCCCAATTGCTTGTCGCCGGTGCCCGCCGCGCGTTCACGAATGATCTTGAGCTGCTTCTCATTCAACTTGCCAGCTTCGTAGAGCACGTGAGCGAGGTCATTGTGACCGGAGCCACGCGAGGCGTAGAGCAGCTTCCCCTCACGGAAAGACATTTGCGCTGTTTCCGGTCCTTCAATGGTCAACGTTCCTGTCTTTCGCGCCAGGTTGATCAGATTCAGAAGCTGAGTTGTGGAAAAATCGCGCAGGTTCCCTTTTAGGGCCATAACTTACGATCCTGCAATAGGGAGCGGCTTAAAGTGGTCCGCCCATACACTCGAGTCCTGGCGGCTATCCCAGCCACTTGGCAGCGAAACGCACGTGCATCCTTCGTCGGCAGCGCATTATACCTTTGGGCCTATAGCGCGTCAATGAATTTTTATGTCATCAAGGTGTAGGAAATCTGGGCTATAGAAAGCAAAAGGATGCAATAGACAGATTTAACGGTATAATAGGTTGTTGGTGGTTTTGAAGCTAAATCTATCGTACGGGGCGGTGGCGAAATGGTAGACGCAGCGGACTTAAAATCCGCCGGGGGAGACCCCGTGTGGGTTCGAATCCCACCCGCCCTATAATCTGGCCCGTCCTGGCGGGCCATTTTCATTAACCTGGATTTCCCAACAGTCACACGGTTGCCCGAGCAGTATATGGAACAGTTGCGAAATGAAGTACGGCGCCAACTTGATGCATGGGAGCAAGATCTGGGACATCCCCTGTGGACTGAAAGTGATATCCTGGTGGTTGGTGTCTCTGGTGGACCCGATTCACTGTCGCTATTGCATTTGCTCGTGAAAGGAAATTTGCACGCACCCTCCCGTGTTGTCGTGGGGCACCTGAACCATCGTCTTCGACCGTCGGCGACCGATGAGGCCAATTTCGTGGCTCAGCTCTGCGGGCAGTGGGGGCTTGAGTGCCAGATCGGTGAAGTTGACGTTGCTGCGCTGGCTGACCGCAACAGCCTGACGATAGAAGAGGCGGCGCGCGTAGCACGTTACCGGTTCCTTGGCCGGCTTGCCCGCGACGCCGGCAGCGGGCACGTCATGGTGGGTCACACGGCGGATGATCAGGCAGAGACGGTGCTCATGCACTTTGTCAGAGGCGCCGGTCTTTCCGGCTTGCGAGGGATGGCGCCTGATTCTGC
>CAYSMQ010000066.1:0-16236 GCA_964432035.1 uncultured Ardenticatenaceae bacterium | reverse complement strand
TGAGCTGGGCGACATCGCGGCCGGCCTGGCCGGCGGCCGGCAGAGTGACGACCAGATCACGATCTGCGATCTAACGGGCACGGGCGTGCAGGATACCGTCATTGCCCAACTTGCCTACCGCCAGGCTAGAGAAGCGGGGCTGGGATTGGAGATTGGGGATTAGGGATTGGAGATTGGAGATTGGAGATTAGAGTTAAGGGTAGCCGGGTATAGAAATCCGATTTCGGCTACCTTGGTAGCTAGGAGAAATCGGATTTATTTCGGCGCGCCACACTCATGACGAGATCCACCAACACCCGCCCTCTCCTCCGCACCGCCTGGCGCCGCATGTGGCGGCGGCCTTTGCAGTATGTGCTGCTCATCCTGGGCGTGGCGCTGGGGGTGGCGATGATGGTTTCCATTGACCTGGCGAACCAGTCGGCGAGCCGCGCTTTTCAACTATCGACAGACGCGGTGGCGGGCCGGGCGACGCACCGCATCGCCGGCGGGCCGGCGGGCGTGGAGGAAGCGCTGTACCGGCAGTTGCGGGTGGAACTGGGCTTTCGTCCGGCAGCGCCCGTTGTGGAAGGGTACGTGCTGTCCGAAGAGTTGGGCGCGCAGCCGCTGCGCCTTGTGGGCGTCGATCCTTTTGCCGAACCGCCCTTTCGCGACTATCTGAGCCGCCAACAGGAGTCTGATGCGGGGCTGGAGAGCCTGATTCCATTTCTGGCGCGGCCTAATACGGTGATCGTCTCCCAGGCGTTGGCCGAGGAACACGGCATCGCTCTTGGCGACATGGTCACCCTTGACGTTTCCGGACGACAGCAGACGGTGACGGTGGTGGGCCTGCTGCAGGCGGATGATGACGCCAGCCGGCGGTCGCTGCGCGACGTGGTGTTTTCCGACGTAGCGACGGCGCAGGAGATCTTAGATATGCGCGGTCGCTTGAGCCATATTGACCTCATCGCCGAAGATGACGCCGCGCTGGCCCCTGTGCGGGAGATGCTGCCGCAGGGCGTCAGCGTGGAGGCCGCCGCTGCCCGTAGCAACGCCATCCAGCAGATGAGCCAGGCCTTTGAGCTAAACCTGACGGCGCTCAGCCTGCTGGCTCTGGTGGTGGGCATGTTTCTGATTTACAACACGGTCACCTTTAGCGTGGTGCAACGACGGCGTCTGTTTGGTATTCTGCGCTCGTTGGGGGTGACGGGCGGGCAGCTCTTCGGGCTGATCATTGCGGAAGCCGCGGTCTTAGGCCTGGTCGGGTCGCTGCTGGGCCTGATCATGGGCATGTTCCTGGGCCGACTGATGGTAGGCCTGGTGACACAAACGATTAACGATTTTTACTTTGTGGTCAACGTGCGCGACGTGCCCGTACAGCCGTTTACGTTGGTGAAGGGCTTGCTTGTGGGCGTCGCCGCAGCCGCAGGCGCCTCGTTGCTGCCGGCACTGGAAGCGATGCGCACGAGTCCTCAAAATACGTTGCGTCGCTCGACGTTGGAAAGCCGCGCGCAACGACTGGCCCCGTGGTTGGTGGTGGCCTGGCTGGTGCTGGGTGTTGTGGGCGCCTTTTTGCTCTGGTTGCGTGACGTCAGCCTGCTGATTACGTTCAGTGGATTGTTCACGGTGCTCATTGCCTTTGCTCTGCTGAGCCCGCCGCTGACTGTGATCCTCATGCGCGCGGTGGGTCCCTTATTGGACCGCGTGCTGGGCGCCATCGGACGCATGGCGCCGCGCGACATCGTGCGCAGCCTGAGTCGCACGTCGGTGGCTATTGCGGCGTTGATGACGGCTGTGTCGGTGATTGTGGGCGTTTCGATCATGATCGGCTCCTTCCGCCAGACGGTGGATAGCTGGTTGTCGCAGACGCTGCGCGCGGACGTATACCTTTCGCCGCCGTCGCTCACCGCAAACCGGGTGAGCGGTACACTGCCCCCGGATGCCCTGGAACGTGCACAGGAGTTGCCAGGCGTGGCGCGGGCTGTGGTGGCTCGCAACGTTTCCATCATGTCCTCGCAATTTGAGCGCCAGGTGGAATTGATAGCCAGCAGCGGCGACGTGTCAGGCGGGCAACGAGATTATGCCTGGGTGCGCGGTGAGCGCCAGACTCTGTGGTCGCGCCTGGAGGCCGGCGAGGGCGTCATCATCTCTGAGCCGCTCCTGCTGCGCGAGGAGCTACCCATTCCACCGCCGGACATCGTGTTGGATACGCGCGAGGGCCGTCGCAGCTTTCCCGTGTTGGCGGTCATGTACGACTATTCCTCTGACCAGGGGGCGATCATGCTGGACCGGCAGCTGTACATTGACCTGTTTGGCGACGAAGAGGTGACGTCAGTTGGCCTGTTCCTGGAAGAGGGACGTGATCCGGACGCGGTGGTGACAGAGCTACAACAGGCGTTTGCCGGACGGCAGGATGTGATCGTGCAATCGAACGCCGGTGTGCGCGGCAACGCGTTGGATATCTTTGACCGCACGTTTGCCATCACCGCCGCGCTGCAGTTGCTGGCAACGGTGGTGGCTTTTATCGGCGTGCTCAGCGCCTTGATGAGCCTGCAACTGGAACGGGCGCGCGAGCTTGGCGTGTTACGCGCCACAGGCATGACGGTGCAACAGATGTGGCGACTCACATTGCTGGAAACGGGCCTCATGGGCGGCGCCGCGGGACTGCTGGCAATGCCCACGGGATATGTCCTGGCCTGGATTCTGATTTATGTGATTAACGTGCGCAGTTTTGGCTGGACGCTGCAAATGGACCTGGAACCGGTCTATTTCTTGCAGGCGTTCGCCGTGGCCGTGGTCGCCGCCTTGCTGGCGGGCATCTATCCGTCGCTGCGGTTGGGGAACATGGTGATTGCGGAGGCGGTGAGGCAGGAGTGATGGGGGTTGGAGATTGGGGACTAGAGATTGGAGATTAGAGATTGGAGATTTTGTAGGCTTGCGGTCGGCGGTCGGCGGCCTGCGGTCGGTTGTTGAAAGTTGATTCCTGGGAATAGTGACGGTTATGCGTAGGATTTTGGTGGTGGTTTTGGTGGTTCTGGTTGGGGCTGCCGGGGTTTTTTGGTGGCAGATGAGTGAGCGACCAGCGGAGGCGGGGACGCAGGCGTCGTTGTTGCCCTTGCTCTCGGAAGAGGACACGGAAGGGTACGCGCGGGCCACAGAGCCGGGGGCCATCGAGTTCCCGCGCGACCTGGGGCCACACCCGGATTACCAGACGGAGTGGTGGTACTATACGGGCAATCTGGAGACGGCGGATGGACGGCGTTTTGGATACCAGCTGACGTTTTTCCGGCGGGCGGTGGGGGTGGATGGACCGCAGACGGCGGACGACGGACCGCAGGCACCTACCCCCCAATCTCCATCTTCCTCGTGGCGACCGACGCAAATCTACTTAGCCCACTTCACAATTAGCGACATCCAGGTCGAACAGTTCTATCCGGCGGAGCGCTTTTCGCGTGGGACGTTGGGCCTTGCCGGGGCGCAGGCGGAGCCTTACCGCGTGTGGTTAGAAGATTGGTCGGCCGAAGAGGTGGGGCCGGGCGCGGTGCGATTGACGGCGCACACCGACGAGGTGGCCCTGGACCTGCTGCTGGAAGAAACGCTGCCGCCGATTTTGCACGGCGATGCGGGCCTGAGCCCTAAGGGACCAGAAGAGGGCAATGCCTCTTACTACTATTCGATCGTGCAGCAAGAAACGACGGGCACGATCAGGGTGCAAGACGAAACGTTCCAGGTCAGCGGGCTGAGCTGGAAAGATCACGAATATAGCACCAGCGCCTTAAGTCCCGGAGCCATCGGCTGGGACTGGTTTTCGTTGCAGCTGGATAACGGCGCGGCCCTGATGTTTTTCCAGATCCGGCGTGAGGACGGCACCTTGCAGGCCGAGTCTAGCGGCACGTTCGTCTATCCGGACGGACGAACGGAGCACGTGACGCTGGAAATGTGGAACGTGGACGTGACGGACACCTGGACCAGCCCACAGAATGGGGCGGAGTATCCGGCAGGCTGGCGCATCCGCATTCCAGAGCTAGATTTGGAACTGGAAGGCCAACCGCTGATGGCAAACCAGGAGTTGAATGTGTCGACCGTGTATTGGGAAGGGGCGGTGCAGTTCGAAGGCACGTGGCAAGGGGAGGCTGTGCAAGCGACGGGTTATATCGAGATGACGGGCTATGCAGAGACGATGGAGGGGCGCATATGAGAACCATGTTCCATAACATCCCCCACCCCGAAATGCTGCAGCCTATGCTCGACCGCGCGCACAACGATGCGCGCGTCGTCACGCAGAGACTAGACAGGTTTCGGAAGCCTGTCTGGTCTTCGTCGTTTACGGATCTTCTATCGTGTATCCCTCAGGCGGGATGCGGATTTCCTGGCCGATCTCCAGGCGGTCTGGGTTGGCCAAGCTGTTATAAGCCACCAGCTCGTCTACGGTGAAGCCGTACTGTTGACCGATGCGAAAGAGCGTGTCTCCGGCGCTAACGATGTGCACGCGTTCTTCGGCGGGTGGGCTTTCTTCTTCGCCGCCTTCCACTTCTTCCGCTTCTTCTGCCGGCGTTTCTTCTTCTGCAGCACCCGTTTCGCCACTGAGCGGAATGATGAGCTGCTGCCCGACCTCTAACGTGTGCACGTCGGGAAGGTCGTTGGCCGCGGCGATGTCCTCGACGCTCACGCCATATTGGTTAGCGAGATCTCCCAGTGTATCACCGGCGACGACGGTGTGGATGACGTCCCCCGGCGGCCCTGCTTCTTCCTCGACCTCGGGCACCGTTGCGGTAGGTTCGCCGCCTTCTTCCGCCGGCGCCTGCTCTTCGCCACCCGTCTCCTCACCGGGCACACTACTGGTCGGCGTCGGAAGGAGCCCCGGCGCGACGGGTGTCTCCAGGCCGGGATAGGCGGGCAGCGTCTCTTCGCCGGCGGTGGTTGGCTCCGCAGTGAGGTCGGCCGGGTCTTGTAGCGGTCGCTCACAGGCAACCAAAAATAGCCCCAAGACAAGGACCAGGATGAACCAGGGCGTCGACGGTAATCTCTGTTTCACGAAACCCTCCTCGGCAGAACCAGTAAACATAAAAAAGTCTATCACAGGAGAGGGGGGAGGTCAATGAGTGGTCAAATCAAGACTCACCTACTCCGCCCCAATCTGCGCCAGCTCCGTCCAGCGCTCCATGGCCTGCTCCATGTTGGCTTCGACTGCCTGCAGATCCTGCACCAGCGACTGCAGACGCACGTAATCATCCCCGGCCTCGTTAATGGCCCGTTCCAAAGACTCCTTCTGCTCCTCCAGAGCCGTAATCTCGCTCTCCAGTGCTTCCAGTTCGCGCCGTTCGCGCCAGCTCAGTGTGCGCTCTGTCTCCCCCTGTTCCTGCTGCGTGGGCGTGGGAACGGCGACCGGGCTTGTCGAATCCTTGGCAGGTTGCGCGGCGTGGGCCTCCGTTTGCACCCGCAGGCGGCGGTAGGCGCTGTAGGGCGCGGGATAACGTCCGCTCACTTCGCCACCCTCGAAGTGCACGAGAAAATCGACGGCGCGATCCAGAAAGTAGCGGTCGTGGCTGACGGCGATCAGCGCACCGTTGAAGTTGTCCAGGAACTGCTCCAGCACGGTGAGTGTCTGAATATCGAGGTCGTTTGTGGGCTCGTCCAGCAGGAGCACATTGGGTCGAGTGACGAGCGTGCGCAAAAGGTAGAGGCGTCGCCTCTCGCCGCCGCTGAGATCCTTGATGTAGGTTCGTTGGTGCGGACGCGGGAAGAGAAACCATTCCAGTACGCGCGCGGCGTCCACGCGCTCACCCTCCTCGGTGTAGATAAGGGGCGCCTGATCCAGAATATATTCAATTACGCGCTTGTCCTCGGGCAGTTTGGCGCTTTCCTGGTCGTAATAACCAATCTGGACCGTTTCGCCCCACTGCACGGAGCCGCTATCCGGTTCGATTTTTCCGGCGAGGATGTCGAGAAAAGTACTCTTTCCCGCGCCGTTGGGCCCGATGATGCCGATGCGGTCGCCGGGGTCCAGGCGCATGTCAATGTCCGAAAAGAGCTGCAAAGAACCGTAAGATTTACTGAGATTGCGCGTTTCCAGCACGCGCTTTCCCAGACGTCTGCCGGCGAGGGTGATCGCTACCTGTTCTTGCGCGCTGTCGTATCGCAGCGTTTGCAGCTCCTCTACGCGCTGTTTGCGCGCTTTCTGTTTGGTGCCGCGGGCTTTGGGCGCGCGGCGCAACCATTCCAGCTCCTGGCGCAGGCGGCGCTGCCGGTTGGCCTCTTCCGCTGCCAGGCGCTCGTGCCGCTCTGTACGTAGCTCCAGGTAACGCGTGTAGTTACCGGGATAAGAGACTAACCGGCGGCGATCGAGTTCCACGATGCGGTTTACGACGCGGTCGAGGAAGTAGCGGTCGTGGGTGACCATGAGCAGCGCGCCGGGCTCGGTCATGAGATACTCTTCGAGCCAGGCCACGGCGTCGGCGTCGAGGTGGTTGGTCGGCTCATCCAGGATGAGCAGGTCGGCGCGGTCGATGAGCGCATGGGCCAGAGCCACGCGCTTGCGCTGCCCACCGCTGAGATTGCCGATGCGCGCGTCAAATTGGGGCACGCCCAGGCGCGTCAGGATCGTCTTGGCCTTGGCTTCCGCCGTCCAACCGTCGCGGCGGTCCATCTCTGCGCCCAGTTCAATGAGACGTTGTTGCAGTGTCTCGTCGTGCGGCGATTGTTCCAACTTCCACGTGGTCTCCTGGTAACGGCGAAGGAGCTGAAGTTGCGGGGAATCGCTCTGGAAAATGTGCTCTAAGACGGTAAGCGAGTGGTCTAGCTGCGGTTCCTGGGGCAAATATTCAATGCTCACACCGCCCCAGACGGTCACATTGCCGGAATCGGGCGACTCTAGCCCGGCGATGATGCGCAGCAACGTCGTCTTGCCGCTACCGTTGACGCCGATGAGACCGATGCGCTCTCCCTCGTTGACGAGTAGATCGACGTCGTCGAGGAGCAGGCGCTCGCTGTACTGTTTAGAAACGTTTTCCAGGGTAACCAGGTTCATGGATGTGCTGTGGATAGCCTACTCATTGAACCGCACCAGGGGCCGGCGCGAGCTCACAAAATCGCCGATGGCAGCGGCGGCTGTGTAAAGGGCGAAGGCCGGCAGGGAGAGAACGAGAATCAGAGCGACAGCTGCGCCCGGCGCGGCGCGCAGGTGGGGCTGGGTCTCCTGCAGCAGCTGGCCTAGCGAGGGCGTGGGCGGCGCAGGGCCAAAGCCGGTGTATTCTAGCGCAAAAAGCACCAGGAAAACGTTGAACAGGAGCAGCAGGAAAAGGGACGCCAGCATCGCCAGCACATCGCGGGCCGGATTGTCGCCGCTCTGGCGCGCGCGCCACGTATCGCGCGCGGCCCGTGCGGCGCGGGGAAGGAACAAGAGCGCCAATGCCAAAACCAGCGCAGTGCTTGCCCCCGGCCCGGGACCCAGGGCGATGAAGGCCACGGCGGCGGGTACGAGGGGCAAGAAGAGAAGCGCGTCGATGGGCAAAAGCAGAAAGTCGGCTAACGATTCCCAGAGCCAGCCGCCGCGGTTGAAAATAGCGCCCGCGAGCAGACCCAGGGCCAGCACCGGTAGCACAGCAGCGCCGGCGACCAGAGCGCCGCGCGCCAGCGTGTTGAGACCACCCAGGCGCAAGCGGGCCCACACGTCGCGGCCCAGGGCATCGGTACCCAGTGGGTGTTGCAGCGACGGCGGCGCCAGTCGCTGTTGCAAATCCTGTTGCACAGCGGCGTCGGGGCCGGTCAGCAGACCGGCAACAACAAGGGCCAGGGGCAGGAACAACAGCAGGGCGGCGAAGATGGTCCACACACGGTTGCGCTGCGCGGCGGACTGAGCCGGGCGAGGTGTAGCGTCCGCCTGAAGGATTAGCCGGCGTCCCCAACCTAGCAATTCTGCAGCCAGCCGGCCCAGCAACACCAGGAAAGCCATGAGGACGAGGGCGTCGAGCATGACGGTAGCGTTGCGCTGCGCGGCACTTTGCACAACCAGCCGTCCCAGACCGGGCCGCGCGAAAATTAGCTCGACGACGGTCAGGGCGCTGAGGAGACCGGCTGTTTGCAGTAGAAGCGCCTGGCCCAGTTGCAACAGTGTAGCGAGCAGGCGGCGGCCGGTCGCTAATGTATCTGTTGCAGCGAAGAGGCGCGCGCCATCCTGAGCCGCCAGCAACGCTGGGTAGAGCGCCAGGCTGACAGAGGCCAGCAAGAGGGTGGACGCGTTGTCGCCCACGGCCGAAAAACCGGCGGGGACAAAAGGGCCGGCCAGGAAGAGAAGCAGCAAAATAAAGGCAATCAGTGCGACAGGGAGCGGCATCCACGTGAAGAGCGCCAGACGGCCCACGACGTCCAGCACAGAGCCGAGCCGCGGCGAACGCGCCTGCAAGAAGGCCACCGCCATAGCTACGACGGCGGCCAGCAACGACAAGAGCACGGCGATTGCCAGCGCCAGGGTCAGTAGCAGAAGGCTGTTTGGCAATCGCTCCAGGGCGGCCGTGCTAATAGGGGCGGACGGGGACGGTCCGGGCAGGCCTCCAGGCACAACGGCGGGCAGTGGCCAGAGCCGCAAGAGGAAGACGGCGATGGCGCAGGCAGCAATGAGCAAGACGGCGCGCCGGGGGAATTGCAGCCAGGCGCTGCGGTCACGCGGCTGCGTGCTATCCTCCGGGGAGACGACGGTTGAACTGTGGGCGGGCGTGTTGTTGTCCATGTGCGCCATGCACCTATTATGTCCAATTGCGGGGGATTGTAAAAGCCGTCCATCCTCCAAACGCTGCCAACAGGCATCAACGGCATCTGATGGCGCGTGGGTGAACAGAGATAAGTAGGAATGACGCGACCAGGCCAGTCGCTCAGCCCACCCAATAACCATTGGCGAAGAGCACGACGAAGATTGTTTGCAGCCCGAGAAAGAGGGCTGTAACAAGGCGATCGACCCACAAGCGCCGGCCCCACTGCGCCAGCAGCACGTAGACGGGAAAGAGGACCCACACGTAGCGCCGCTGGCTGAGTAGGAGGCCGGAGCTGAGGGGGAGCATGACGCCCAGCCAGACAAAAACACCCTCGACCCACTGACGCCGGTAGAGGAGGATGAATGCGGCTAAGAGGAAGAAGAGGACAAAGCCAAGGTCGATCCACTCGTTCAAAGGCAACGTACCCGCGCCTAGGGCGTGTAGCCAACCACGGGGCGGCGTTTCTAACAGGCGCGTAATCGTGTCGCCGGGCGCCTGCGGCTGCCGCTCCCAGACGGCAGAGGCGCGGGCGAAGGCAAGCGGGTCGCCAAATGCGCGCCACAGGTAGGTCATGTAGGCAGCAAGCCCAGCCGGCGCCGCTAAGACGGCAGCCACACCTAATATGCGGCGAGGCTGCTTTCTCCCCTCTGTGGACCGGTTTCCAATGGCGTCCGTTCGGCGCTGGCGCAACCATTCCAGGGCCAGCATGGGCGCCACGATGAGACCCACGAGGCGGCTAAGTCCGACGGCGAAGGCCAGCACGGCGGCAAGGTCCCAACGCCCGCGGCGCGCGGAGAACAGCGCCCCGATTGCCCCCAGCAAGAAGAGCGATTCCGTATAGATGGCGGAACCGAAGAAAGCGGTGGGAAAAATGAGCAAGTACCAGAGCGCGCGGTCCGCCAGCGCTTCTGAGTTTGCAAGAGAAACCAGGCGATAAAAGAGGAGCGAGGCTAGCAGCAGGGCGCCGTTGCTCACTAATAATCCGGCGACCACGGCGTCGCCGGTGAGTGGCAGCAGCAAACGCATGAGCAATGGCAGAAGGGGAAAGAAGGCCACAGAGGGAAACTGCACGCCGCGAAACCGGTAGCCTTCTTCGACGATGCTAACGTAGAAACCAGCGTCCCAGCGGCTGCCGAATACGTCCAGGAGGACATTTTCTGTGCCGCGAAGATGGTAAGCGTCAGCCGTCATTGTGTGACCGAGAAAGACCACCGCCAGGTAGGCGGCGAGGATCACGACGAGACGGCTGACGCCAAAAAGGATTAGCGGACGGCGCGCCCAGCGCACGCTATTGATTGGCGATGTAGGGCAAATATAGATCGGCCTGTAGGCCAGCCGTCACACCGTCGAAATCGGGCGGCGGATCGTGGGTGGGTTCGGACAGATCTAGTTCGATGTCCTCGGTGTCCGAGAAGCTTTGATCGGTTGCCAGCGTGACAAAGTACCCTCCGGGCGCATCGTCGGTCTCGGTCTGGAGCAGGAACTGCGCCTCTCCGTTGCCGTCGGTCCCCACCACTCCCACGGGTACGCCATTGACGTAGATGTTGGCCAAGGCATTGGCCGGATAGCCGCTCCCTGTAAAGAGAAAGGCGCTGCCCGGGCTGCCGCGATCCTCGTCAACGTCCAGGTTGGCCTGGTAGACGCCGGCATATAGTTGCCAGTCAATGTCTTTGCCGGAAAGCCCGGTAAAGGGCACAAAGGCCAATCCTGAAAGTAGAATGAGCAGGGCCAATGCGCCGCGGCTGAATAACGTTTGTTTTTGCTCGGTGTTCATCTTGAGATCTCCTGTGTCTGATCGATTGCTTGAGGTGAAATACGATAGAGGGGACCGGCGCGCTCTACGGACATGGAGCGCAGGTGCACCAGCGAAGGCGAGTTCACGTAGATGGGACGATGGGCGGCCTGTCGCGCAATAAGGCGGTCCAAGTTTTCATCCGAAATCAGAAAGCGGTTGATGGCCAGCACGTCGGGGCGCCGGTTTTCAACAAGCTGCAGATACTGTACGACGGGTACGCTATCCCACCAGCCCACGATGATGGCGTCCGGAGCAGCAGCATCCAATACTTCTTCTCCTTGCTCTCGCGCACTCCAGTCGGCGGAGCGGTCTACACGCTGCCAATTCCAGGCGACGGCAACCAGCAATGTAGCAACCAGAAGCAGGCGGGCAGGCCAATAGAATCGGGTATCCTGCATCCAGCGCCAGAGCTGCTCCAGGCCCAGACCCAACCACAATGCCCACACGACGTAGGTGGGCAGGTACATGGTATTCTTGTCGACGACGCGATAGTTTACATAGAAGACGACGTTAACCAGGAAGAGGAGAAGAAACGCGCCACCCAGGCGCCGGTCGCGACGCCAGAGCAGAACTGCGCCAAGCAGACCGGGACCGACTCCCACGGCAAAGAAAGCCTGCCACAGCTGTGCGGCGTAGGCGGCTGTCTGGCTCACCACACCAGCCAGGTTGTAGCCAAACATTTGCCCGGCGAAGGCGCGTCCGGTGACAAGCCACAAAAAGCCTTGCAATGTCTGCAAGTTGATAGCGTGGAAGTTGCCCTGGGCGTCGAACTCTCCGGCGTAATTAAAGACCGGCTGGGCAGCGTGCCTTAGCGGAAGGTACAGAAAGACAGACGCTGCCAGAAGCGCGGCGGGCAAAGCCAGACGCCACTCGCGCCAGCGCAAGAGCCGGCGCGGCGCAGTGGAAAGCAACAACCAGATCAAGCCGGGCAGCAGCAAGACGGCGGCGGCATGGTGGGTCATGGACAGCACGACGAGGAACACGAGCAGCGCCAGTCGCCGCGCAGACGGTTGCTCCCGCCAGCGCAAGGCGGCAAGCAGGATGCCCGCCATCAGGGCCGTGTGCAGCATATAGACTTCGGCGATCAGGGACATGGCCCAGAAGTATGGAGCGCTGGCAAGCAGACCCAAGGCCCCCAATCGCGCCCAGAGGCCGACGCGCAGTCGACGTAGACTAAGGTCGAGGAGCAGGATCGTGAGTGCGCCACAAAAGGCCGAGAAGAGGTTGAGACGAAAGCCAACATCGCCCACAGGTAGGTGTGACCACAACCAACCCAGGCTCAGGTAGAGAGGATAACCGGTGGCGCGCATGATGCCGCCGGTCGCTGCCGCCGTGGTTAGTTCGGCGCTATCCAAATTGTAGATGGTGGGAGCCAACGTGCCCATGTACAGCAGGAACGGGAGTACAAAAGCCAAGATGGCCTGCCAATCGAGTGCCACTGCCAGCGCGCGAAGCGAGAGACGCCGGGTGGGTCGCATGGTGAAAGAGTAGCCGGCTAGTTTGTCCATCGCCCGTTCAGTCGGTTTTTCACGTCGAAAAGTAATGGGCGATTTTGCTTAGAGGGAGCCATTTAGCACCGGTTTCAGAGACTGACCGGTGTAGGAACCTTCTACGGCTGCCACCTCTTCAGGGGTGCCTTCGGCGACGACTTCGCCTCCGCGGTCGCCGCCTTCCGGGCCCAGGTCGACGATGTGGTCGGCGACCTTGACGATGTCCAGGTTATGTTCGATGATGACAACGGTATTGCCCTTGTCAACCAGGCGGTTGAGGGCGCCGATGAGCTTGGCTACGTCGTGCGTGTGCAGGCCTACCGAGGGCTCATCCAGAATGTACATGGTGCGGCCGGTAGCGATCTTAGACAGCTCCCGGCTGAGCTTGACGCGCTGTGCCTCGCCGCCACTGAGCGTGGGCGCGGGTTGGCCTAAATGGATGTACCCCAATCCCACGTCGACCATCGTCTGCAACTTGCGCTGGATAGGTGGAATAGCCTCAAAGAATTCCAGCGCCTCGTCGATGGTCAGGTCGAGCACGTCTGATATGTTCAGCCCTTTGTAACGCACCTGGAGCGTCTCGCGATTGTAGCGACTGCCTTTGCAGATGTCGCAGGGTACATAGATGTCGGGCAGAAACTGCATTTCGATGCGGTTCTGGCCCTGGCCTCCGCACGCTTCACAGCGCCCGCCTTTTACGTTGAAACTGAAGCGCCCGGCTTTGTAGCCGCGCACTTTGCTTTCGGGTAGATCGGCAAAGAGCTGGCGAATTGGGTCGAAGACCTTGGTATAGGTGGCGGGGTTGGAGCGCGGCGTACGCCCGATGGGGCTCTGGTCGATCTCGATGACCTTGTCCAGGTGTTCCAAGCCCTCTAGATTATCGTGTTTGCCGGGTAGCTCCCTGGAGCGGTAAAAGTGCTGCGACAACCGCTTGCTCAGGATTTCAATGAGAAAACTACTCTTCCCACTGCCACTGACGCCGGTGACGCAGACGAATTTGCCCAGGGGGATGTGCACGTCGATACCCTTGAGGTTGTTCTCGCGCGCGCCCTTGACGACGATGCACTCACCTGTGCCCGAACGGCGCTGCGTGGGAATGGCGATGCGCATGCGACCGCTGAGATAGGCGCCGGTGAGCGAGGACTGATCGTCGGCGATGGCCTGGGGTGGGCCTTCGGCGACGACGTGTCCGCCATATTTGCCGGCGCCGGGACCGAGATCGACTACCCAGTCGGCTTCGCGGATGGTCTCTTCATCATGCTCTACCACGAGTACCGTGTTGCCCAGGTCACGCATACCCTTCAAGGTGCGGATGAGGCGGGCATTATCGCGCTGGTGCAGGCCGATGCTTGGTTCGTCCAGGACGTAGAGCACGCCCATGAGGCGGCTGCCGATTTGTGTCGCCAAACGGATGCGCTGCGCCTCGCCGCCGCTGAGCGAGCCGGCGGAACGGCTGAGGGTCAGGTAGTCCAGCCCCACGTTAATCAGAAAATCGAGGCGATCGCCGATTTCCTTGAGGATGGGGGCGCCGATCATCTGCTGGCGGCTGTTGAGTGGCGTCTCCTCGTCGCGAAGCTGGTTGACCCAGTCGATGGTACGCACGACGGGCCGCTCGACCACGTCGCTGATGGTCACACCGTCGATATCCACCGCGCGCGCCACCGGATTCAGGCGCGTGCCATCGCAGGTGCTGCACGGGCGATTGACCATGTAATCTTCTAGTTTGTTGCGCACATAATCGGATGTCGACTCCCGATAACGACGCTCCAGGTTGGAAATTACGCCTTCGAAGTTGGTGCTGTATTTACGCACGTCGCCTTCGCGATTGACGTAGCGGATATTGATCTTCTCTTTTCCACTTCCGTACAGCAGAACGCGCACCTGCGCCTCGTTAAGCTCGCGCACGGGGACGTCGAGGGGAATGTCAAAGTGGCGGGCCGTGGCGGCGATGAGCTGCCAGTAGTAGCCTTGCTTGTCGTCGGTGGGCCAGGCCACAATGGCGCCGTCGCGCAGGCTAAGATCCTTATTAGGAATGACCAGGTCGGAGTCGATGGCCTTTTTCGTTCCCAGTCCCTGGCAGTCAGGACAGGCGCCGTGAGGGCTGTTGAAACTAAAGGTGCGCGGTTCGATGTCCGGAATGCTGGTGCCGTCGTACACGCAAGAAAGGTGCTCGGAGTAGAGACGGTCTGTTGGATTGTCGCGATCGGTCACGTCGTTGATGATGACGACGCCGTCCCCCAGACGCAGGGATGTTTCAATGGAATCGGTCAGTCGTGAGCGGGCTGCCTGTGCCTCTTCCTGATCTTGCTGTTCGCCGTCCGCGTTGTGATGCCGGATGACGAGACGGTCGACGACCGCTTCAACGGTATGGTTCTTATAGCGGTCGAGCTCGATCTCCTCGTCCACCTGGCGGATCTCGCCGTCGACGCGCACACGCACGAAGCCGGCCTTGCGCACGTCCTCAAAAACGCTCTGGTGATGACCTTTGCGATCTTTGATCAGCGGCGCGAGGACCTGGATACGGCTGCCGTCCGCCATTTTTTCCACGCTTTCGACAATCTGTTCGGCCGACTGTGGCTGTACGGGACGACCACAGACGGGACAATGGGGCGTGCCCACTCGCGCGTAAAGCAGGCGCAAATAGTCATAGATTTCGGTGACGGTGCCTACTGTAGAACGCGGATTATGGCTCACGCCCTTTTGGTCGATAGAAACGGCCGGGCTCAAGCCCTCAATCTGGTCTACGGCGGGCTTTTCTAGTTGGCCCAAGAATTGGCGGGCGTAGGCGGAGAGGGATTCCACATAACGTCGCTGGCCCTCGGCAAAAATAGTGTCAAAGGCCAGAGAGGACTTTCCCGAGCCGGAGAGGCCGGTCACCACGACCATCTTGTTGCGCGGAAGCTCCACGTCGATGTTCTGCAAATTGTGCTCGCGAGCACCGCGCACAACGATATTTTCTAAAGTCATTGCACTCCTAAACGGTAGATTAGCGCACTCCGAACCAGAACATCCATTCTAACACAGTGGAAGTTTATAAGCCATTAGATTCTGGTTACTCTCACCAAGTTTTATGGCTGAGTTTTGCATTGAATTGGCACGAATTTTCGCTAATTTTTCTCTGTTCATTCGTGATAACTCACCTTAATTCGATGTCGCATTCTCATTTCCAGTTAGTGCTTTCAAGACCTCGTCGCGTAAGAGCCGGTGAGAGCGGGTGGTGTCTGCTTCGCAGGGAATCGCGCCGGGGTCCACGGCAGCGAGGCCGGTCGTGGCGAGCAAGGTAGCCGCTTGCTCAGGGCGCACGGTGAGCGCGGCGCGAACGGGTCCGCGGGAGATGAGCACGCGACCGGGGTGGTTGGCCTTCGGGGCCTGGAACACGGCGGATACGGGCAGGCGGCGCGCATAGCCGCCGGCGGTGACAAGCAGTATTTGTTCATCTTCTTTGGCCAACAAGGTAGCCACGATGGCCTCCTCGCCGGCTCGCTTGAGCAGTTGGATGCCGGTGCCGGGTATATCCGCCACAGGCCATCGCAGGCCCCGCCCACCGTCTGTAAGCAGAACCAGTTGCTCGTCGCCGTCAGCGCCGAGCGCAGCTGTGGGCCAGCCGGGCAAGGGCTGCTCAAAGGTGAGGGGAACGGGCGCTTCGATAGAGGGAATGATGACGTCGGTGGGATAGGAGCGCGCGTATCCGATAGACGTTGCCAGTAGCAGGCGCTCGCGGGCTTTAAGGGCGGGCCAGCGACTGACGGCGAAGACGCGTTCGCGCACGGCAAAGTGATAAAGCTCCTGCAGTGATTGTCCTAACGCCCGCAGGTCCATGAGTTGCCGCGCGCTGCTCAGTAGAAAGCGATAGCGGGAAGTAACAAGGAGCAACGGCTCGTCGGGCAAAACGGCCAGCGCGGCGAGAAGCCCTTCGGGATGCTCTGCTCCTTGCCAGGCCGAAAGCGGCCGGGCCGAGAGGCGATTGTCGCCGTTGAGCAACACGAGTAGCGGCTCCTCTGGCGACTGCCGCTCTGCGCCGGCAAGGGCCTGCGCCTGCATGCGGCGCTTGAGCAGGCGCAGGTCGACGACGGACACGTTGGGGCGCGACACGGTGACTTCCTGCTGTTTGAGGTCCGCGCGCGTGTAAGCGCGAGCGTCGATGTCACCCTGTTCGATCCCATGGGCCAAAATGCTTAGGCCGGCAGTCACGCTGCCAAAGGTGTCTACACTGTGAACGCGCTCGGCG
>CAYSMQ010000065.1:6646-16243 GCA_964432035.1 uncultured Ardenticatenaceae bacterium | reverse complement strand
CGGAGAGCTTTCGCAATTTGGAGTACCCCATGAATTGGCGCGGCATAATTGACTACGTAGGCGTGCCCGCCATCATGAAAGACGCACATACCGGTGGACGTCGCATCAGCCAGCGCGTCTACGACGTCGACGATCTGATCCAGAAGTATGATGAAAGTGACACGTTAACCGTAATCTTGCAGGAGGTAATCGACTCAGATTACCACGTGCACTGTTTTGCAATCGGTCAGGAGTACGCGCGAGTCATTCGCTACTTACCCGAAGAACAGGCCTACTTGCCTGACGATGAATCGCTTTCCACAGAACTTGCGCAAACGATACGGGAACAGACACTGCGCGTCTGCCAGGCATATGGATATGACATGAATATGTTAGAATTCGTCGTCAAAGACGACACACCCTACATAATCAATCCCACAAATCCAGCGCCAGATATGGACATTAATTTGCTGAAACCAAATCATTTTTCCTGGTGCGTCGCACGCATGGCCGACGTCGCCATCAAAGTGGCCAAACAAAGGTTACCTCAAGTTACGGGCTGGCAGTTACAGCTACAGGAATAACGCTTCCAACTGAATGGCGCCCATTGGGTTGAACAGAACTTCTCGCGTCATGGCGATCAATCGTGCATGTTGCTCACCGGTGCGCTTATTTCTATAATGGGCGCTTTGTTCGTTGATATAGCAACGATTTTTTGTTAGCTGAGGTTTTCCGTTAACGTAATACTGTCGCTTCGACGAGTCGAGGCGGCGTTGAACTATTAGCATCCATTGTGGAAAGGAATTCATTACAATGACGTCACTCAATGAAAAGATGCCGAAGAAGATCGAACGTCTTCCTAGCATCGCATATAATTTGTGGTGGAGCTGGAACACAAATGCACGGGCACTTTTCAAACGCCTCGACTACACGCTCTGGCGCAGTACCCAACACAATCCGGTTCAAATGCTGCACGAGATCGCTGCGCAACGGTTGGAAGAAGCGGCGAAGGATCCCGCCTTCTACCGGCACTACAACAAGGTGCTCATGGAACTCGACAGTGAGATGGAAAACGGTCACTTGTGGTTCCGTAGCGCCCACCCAGACTTAAAAGACACGTCAATCGCTTATTTCTCGGCCGAATTTGGTCTGCATAATTCCTTGCCAATCTACTCAGGCGGCCTGGGCATCCTCTCTGGCGATCATGCCAAAGAGGCGAGCGATCTGGGCATTCCGCTCGTCGGCGTCGGGTTCATGTACCCTCAGGGCTACTTCCGTCAGCGAATTCCGTCGCACGGCTGGCAGGAAGCGATATACGAACAATTGGATATGAAACAAGCGCCCATTCGCCCCGTCAAAGATGACCAGGGACACGACGTAAAGGTTAGCGTTACGCTGGCAGATCGATCCGTGTTTGCTCGCATCTGGAATGTGCAGGTCGGCCGCGTTAACTTGTATCTGATGGATACGGATGTAGACGAAAACGATCCGTGGAATCGCGAACTATCTGCACGATTGTATTCGGGCGATGGTGAAGTTCGTGTTCGACAGGAGATACTATTGGGCATTGGCGGCGTGCGTGCCCTGCGCACGCTGGGCATTGCGCCGCGCGCATGGCATATGAATGAGGGTCACTCAGCCTTTCTCGTGCTGGAGTTGATCCGCGAGCGAGTGAGCCAGGGAGCGACATTCGAGGAGGCGCTGGCACAAACGAGACAACAGACTGTGTTCACAACGCACACACCGGTGCCGGCGGGACACGATGCCTTTCCCTTCCACATGATGGAACAGTACTTCAGCAACTATTGGGAAGAACTAGACCTAAGCCGGGAGCAGTTTCTTTCTCTAGGTCGCCACGAGGAGTCGTGGGGTACAGCATTTAACATGACCGTTCTCGCTCTCCGCACGTCCGGACTGGTGAACGGCGTCAGTAAACTACACGGAGAAGTGTCGCGAAAGATGTGGCAAAGCGTGTGGCCCGATCGCGACGCAGACGACATTCCCATTCAACATATTACGAATGGCGTGCACCTGCCGACCTGGCTCCCCAGTGAGACGCAGGCGCTCTTTAACAAATATCTGGGACCTGAGTGGATTGAACGGCAGGACGACCCCTCAATTTGGGAACGGTTGGCCGAGATTCCCGATGCCGAGCTGTGGGGTGTGCACAACGAACTGAAGCAGAAGTTGCTTGGATTCCTGCGCGAGCGCGTGCGACGCCGGTGGGTGAAAGGGAGCGACGATCCGACGCAGGTGCTCACGAGCGGCACGTTACTCGATCCCAACGCGCTGACCATCGGTTTCGCCCGGCGTTTTGCCACTTACAAACGCGCCAACCTGATTTTCAAAGACATCGACAGACTGCGGCGCATTCTTCTTAACCCGCACCGCCCTGTCCAGCTCGTTTTCGCTGGAAAAGCCCATCCGGCGGACGATCCCGGAAAGATGTTGATTCAAAGCATCTACACGCATGCCAAGCACAATGAGATTGGCGGACGTGTCGCCTTTATCGAAGACTATGACATGCACATGGCGCGCTACCTGGTGCAGGGTGTTGACCTTTGGCTGAATAATCCGCTGCGGCCTCGCGAAGCGAGCGGCACCAGCGGCATGAAAGCTGCGATCAATGGCGTTCCCAATCTGAGTATCCTCGACGGCTGGTGGGCCGAAGGTTACAACGGAGCGAACGGTTGGGCCATCGGCGACGGCACGGTACGTGATGACCGCGAGAGCCAGGATTGGGACGATGCGAACGCCATCTATAGCTTGCTTGAAGATGAGATTGTGCCACTCTTCTACGGCCGCGATCGCGATGATATTCCACGTGGGTGGGTTGAAATCATGCGCGAATCGATCCGTTCTTGTGCACCACAATTTGGCACCAGCCGCATGCTAAAGGAGTATACGTCAGCGCTATATTTAAAGGTTTTGACCGACGTTGCCAAGCCACAAGAGGGTTAAGGCTGTGATATACAGGCGATTCGCGGTAGTGGCGTAATGTCTGTATGGTTGCGACGCCTCGGTTATTTTCTCCTGTTTCTTGCATGGTTGGTGGTGATGGTTTTCCCCTTCGTCGCCGCGCTGCTTGCCATCCAGGGTCAGATTGAGATCGGTAACGAGTTGTCCGGCCGTCATCTACGCCTTTTTCTGGTTCAAGAACCTGACCGGGAAGGCGTAGGCATGGAGTGGACGCAGCCGAGCGCCGCAGAACGGTGCCGGCAGGGACACATCATCTATTTGATGTGGAAAGGCGCCGGTGACAATGCGAGCTACTGTCGTTGTATGAACGATTCCGGCTCAGTGACGAGTAGCGAACCGGGTAGGTGTCCTCGTCCCTGACTCTCCGCTGTGGGAAACAAGCGCAATTCGCTGAATTGCGCTCATCTATGATACAATTATCGTATGCATGTCGAGAATACATCGCAACTGGAGCCGGTCACATACCGCCAGCAAATGGAGTTGGAAGCACCGCGCAGCACACAGGCAACGCCGGAGCAGGAAGCGCGCCGTGCCCGCCTTCGGCGCTTTAACCGCCTGGTAATCTACCTTCCGGTGGGCCTGGTGGCGCTGGCGTGGATTGTCTTCGTCGCCCTACTCTTTTGGCTGTCGATTGCGGGCGAGTGGTTTGCTATGGACACCGATCAGCTCAACAATCGACAGCTATTTTCGGGCCTCGCCGACGTTGTAACCATCCTGGCACTGTTGCCGCTGCTCTTGCTGTGTGCGCTTCCCTCCGTCGGCGCCATTGCGCTGGTCGTATACCGGCGACAACGCAAGACGGCTGCGCCACAGGCGCCCTCTCTGCCGTTGTTATGGCGAATCGAGAACATTGTCCGTGACGCTCGCGATAAAAGCGCGGCTGCGCTGCCGAAGATCGCACGTCCCGTGATAAACGCCCACGCAACAGGCGCATTTATACGAAGACTTATATTAGAATTGAAGCAAATTATAAGGCAGGAGATTTTTAGGAATGGAGACGACAGGTAATTGGAGAACGAAAACGCTTATCATCGGTGGCGTCATCGGCGCGCTCATTGGTGTCAGCACGGCCTATTTGCTGGCCCGCACAGCCGAAGAGAGCAGTGGTGGACCACCTAAGATTTCCACGGGTGATGCTATCAAATCTGCTATTGGCATTGTAGGCCTCGTTCGTGGCATCGCTGCCCTGGGCGATCGTTAAGCAGGGGCCAGGAACCTTTAGGGTAGCTACGGGTAGCTCATCGGCCTTCCGCAATATCCATGCCGGCGGTGACGTCACACCCAATGAAGCACAAACCAGCAAGGCGCTAAGATCGGCAAGAACGATATGGTCAAAGTAATTGTGGTAGATGATGACTATAGCACAACAAACCTGATCAGAATGCTACTTGAGATGGAGGGCTATACCGTTTTCACCTTTACTGACACTGGCAGTGCGCTGCGAGAGGCAGAGAAGGGAGTAAGCGCATTTATCATCGACTGCTATCTGGGAAAAGATGCAAGTGGAATCGATCTGCTGCGGTCCATTCGCCAGCACACCGCGACAGATGTGCGAGACACGCCTGTTATCATGGTCTCCGGCGACCAGCGTCTTGCCCAGAAAGTCGTCGATGAAGGCGCAGATATGTTTATGCTAAAGCCGTATTCTCCGAACGATCTGACGAGGGAGATTCAAGATCTTCTCACAGCCAGAGCATAGTGGGCGCCGTCTACCGACACTGAGATTATGTTCCGCATCGCAATCCTGACAGTAAGTGACCGCGGCGCAAGCGGCGACTATGAAGATCGTAGCGGACCGCTCATGGTCAACATCATAGAAGAGCGCACGCCCTGGCGGGTCGTACAGCAGGCCATCGTTGCCGATGACATCGACGCCATCAGTTCGCAGTTGTACACTTGGACACAAGACGCCATCGACCTCATTCTCACGACGGGCGGAACCGGGTTTGCGCCCCGGGACGTAACGCCAGAAGCCACGCGACGCGTGATCGAACGCGAAACGCCGGGTATTGCCGAGGCGTTGCGCGCCGAGAGCCTGAAAGCCACTAGGCACGCCATGTTATCGCGCGGCATCGCGGGCATTTGTGAAAGAACGCTCATTGTCAACCTTCCCGGAAACCCCAAGGCTGTGCGAGAAAATCTCGACGTTTTACTCCCCGTGCTTCCTCACGCCTTGTCGCTGGTCACCGGCAAAGAGGGAACCGAAAGCGAACATCGCAGCATCTAGCCGCGCAGCAACCGTTGTCGACCAACTCACCCTAATCCATGAAACTTAAAAGACTGCGTCTTCAAGGCTACAAGACGTTTGCCAGCAAGACCGAATTTGATTTTAACAGCGGCATCACTGCCGTCGTGGGTCCCAATGGGAGCGGCAAGAGTAACATAGCAGACGCCATTCGCTGGGTGCTTGGCGAACAGAGCTATAGCACCTTGCGCGGCAAGCGAACGACGGACATGATTTTCGCAGGCAGTCAGACGAGGGCTCGCGCGGGCATGGCGCAGGCGATTCTTACCCTTGATAACAGCGATGGGTGGCTACCCATCGACTATGCGGAAGTCGAAATCGGACGACGCGCGTTTCGTTCCGGCGAAAACGAGTACCTGATTAACGGGCAAAAGGTTCGCCTGCGCGACGTTCAGGACCTGTTGGCAACCAGCGGGTTGGCGGAGCGCACCTATACGATCATTGGGCAGGGACTGATCGATCAGGCGCTTTCATTGCGCGCCGAGGAGCGACGCGCTCTCTTTGAAGAGGCCGCGGGAGTCAGTCACTATCAGGCGCGCCGCGCCACGACGTTGCGCCGGCTTCAAGAAACGCAGCATAACATTGAGCGCGTTCACGATATTCTGGCCGAGATCCGACCGCGGCTAGGCGCGCTAAAACGGCAGGCGAATCGCGCGCGGACGTACGAGCAGGTTGAGGCCGACCTGCGCAGCCTACTACGTATCTGGTATGGCTACCAGTGGGACAAGCGCAGGGAGTCACTCAAAGAACAGCGCGTACTGGCCAGGAAGGCAGAAGAGCGTTGGAGCCAGAGCAGAAAGGCCATCACGCGCCGCCAGCAGAACTTGGCGCGCGCGCGGCGGGAGATTGACGAGCTTGACGCCCGGCAAGGTCGGCTCCGAGCCCGACGCGAGCAGTTGCGCGAGAAGCGGGCAAACGCCCGTCGCGAAGTGGATGTCCTTAACGAGCGGGGCAGACTCCTCAGGCGGCAAATCGCCGAAACGAGCGAGGAACTGTCCGAGCTGGAGAAGCAGAGAGAGCAGGCACAGGCCGAGGTAGATGAAGCCCTTTCGGCCCTGGAAACTGCCCGCGACAGGCTGACGGAGCAGGAATCTCGATTGGAGCGATTTAATCAGGGTTTCAAGGCGCAACAAGACGAAATTGACCACTTGGCCAAACAGGCCAAAGAGAACGAGGAAGATCGTAGCGCCGCGGTCACGGAGCTTGCCCAGTTAGAAGGGCAGTTAGCCGAGCTGCAGGAGCGGCTTGCACGTCAGAACGGCGACGAGCCACCGGCTGAGGAGTTGGCCTCCCTGGAGACGCGGATCGATGCACTGGCCAAGGAAGTAGAGACAGCGGAGAAACGGGTGCAGGAGCTGCAAAGCCGGCGCCGGCAGATCAGAGACAAACTAGATGGCGCGCGGACCGAGCAACAGACGCAGCTAAGAAAGCAGAAGCAGTTAAATGACAGGCTGACCGCTATCAAGGAGCGTATTGCGCGGCTGGAGTCGCGCACCGACCTACTGGACCAGATGCGTGAGCAAGATCTTGACACGGGCGTCGACGTCGACGTGATAGGCCGGTTGTCTACCCTTGTCGAGTATTCAGAAGAACACACCATGGCGTTAGAGGCAGCATTAGGTGCGCGGTTGGGAACGCTTGTCGTGCGCGATGAACCATCGCTATCCGCGTTCATTGAGGCGCATAACGGGAGCCAGACGGTGTTTGCGGCGGCCGTGTCGGCCATTGGCGAAATAGAGAGACTACGCAGCCCGGAGGATGTCGAGGTAATCGGTTGGGGCGACGAATTTATCGCGACGAATGAGGTGGCTGCTAACGTAGCCTCTCTGCTGTTTGGTCCCATTCTACTGGTTCGTTCGCGCCAGGCAGCGCGGCGCCTGAGTGGACAACTCACGCCGGGCACAATGGCCGTGGCGCCCGACGGTTTCATCGTGCATGCCGGCGGACTTGTCGAATACAACGGCAAAGACGGCCGCCAGAGCGTTATCGCCCGCGAAGAAGCATGGCGGGCGGCCCAGGCAGAGTTGGAAGCTGCCCGCAACGAAGCTGACGGCGTTGCGGAAAAGGTCGCGGAACAACAATCAACGATCGAAGAACAAGAGAAAGATTTGGCGCATCTTAGCCGCGAGGAACAGCAGACCGCCAAACTGGCAAGCGAAGCGGAGCAAAAGCTAAACCACCTGGAACGGGAGCTGGATCGCGCCAGGCAGCAGAAGCGCTTTTTGTCGCAGCAACAAGAAACCCGTCGCGAAGAGAAAGCGCTCCTCGAGGGTCGCATCGAAACGACGCGGGAGGAAATCAAGAGAAGGCAGAAAGACGTGGTGCGGCTCGAGAGCGCCGTCGCCGAGGCCCGCATGCGCCTAGAGGATCTGCCCGTCGCCGAGGCGGCGCAGCAACGAAAGGCGCGACAACAAGAGATAGAGGCAGTTCAGACCATCGTTGCCGGGCGGCAGGCGGTCGTAGAAAGCAGGCGCGCGACCTTGCAGCAGCTCGACGGTCAGATCCGGCGCCTGCAAGCGCGTCTTGAACGCTTCAAGACCGAACAAGGTGACCTTTATCTCGCCCACGCCGAGGATGTATTGGCGTCCCTTGAGGCGCAACTGGAAGACGTTGACGGGCAAATTGCACCGCTAGACAGCAAGAGAGAAGCGCTGCAGGAATCCCTGGTAGAGTTAGAAGATACGCTATCTCAGGAACAGCGAAAGGCGCACGATTTAGAAACGAGTTACACGCAGGCCAAAGTTACGCAGAGCCAGCGAGAAAATCAACTCGAAGGGCTCGTCGAACGCATTAGCGCCGACCTTGGCCTGGTTGCCTTACAGTTTGACGAGGAACAAGGTGGACAAACGCCGCTGCCCATCGACGAGGTCGTCGATCGGCTCCCCGATGTAAGCGAGCTCCCACCTGATATCGAAAACTCGATCCAGGACCATCGCAGCCAGTTGCAGCGCATCGGCTCCGTAAATCCTGATGCGCCGCTGGAGTACGAACAGACTCAGGAACGATACGAGTTCCTGACCCAGCAGATCGAAGATTTAAAGCAGACTGACAAAAAACTCCGCCGCGTCATTGCCGAACTGGACGACCTGACCTCAAAAGCGTTTGCCGAGACGGTGGAACAAGTAAACGGCATCTTTGCAGAGCTGTTCGAGCAGCTGTTCGGTGGAGGAACGGCTGAACTGGTTCTGACCGAACCTGATGATTTGACCATCAGTGGCGTCGACATCATCTGTCGTTTGCCGAACCGTCGCCAGCAACGTCTGGCCCTCTTGTCCGGCGGCGAGCGGTCGCTAACGGCAACGGCTTTGATTTTCGCACTGCTAAAAGTGGCGCCCCCTCCCTTTTGCGTCATGGACGAGGTGGACGCCATGCTTGACGAAGCTAACATAAACCGATTTCGTAGTGTACTGCGCGATCTGGCGGAAAACTCGCAGTTTATCGTCATAACCCACAACCGCGGTACAGTACAGGCTGCGCGAACGGTCTATGGCATCAGCATGGGGGCCGACAGCGCCAGCCAGGTCATTTCGATAAGGCCAGAAGAATACGTTAACGGCGATCAGTAGTAGTGGCGCTTTCCCAATAGAAGGCGCCACTACTCACAGCTCGCTCGCCGGGCTAACAGCAATACGATCGTTACTCTTCCGTTTCGGGAACGACCGGTTGGGTCGGCAGCGGTGGCTGCGTCGGCGCGATTGCTGGCTGCGTGGGCGGCGGAACCAGGAACGACGGATCCAGAATCGGTTGTGTTGGCACCCGCGAGCGCCAGATAGGATCGATCGAAATCTGAGCCGAGCCACCCTGTCGCAGTTCGGTAATCATTTCTGAAACCAACTGCTGCTTTTGATTCTCGATAACTGCCGGCGCCTGTTCGCGCATTTCGCGGCCGCTCACCTGAATCACGTAGTAGCGAGTTTCTGTCACCGCGGCGCCTTCGGCGTCCTGGGTTGAAGCCGTTTGTGTCAGCACCTCGCTCGGTTCCCCAAGCGGTAACTCAAAAGCGGCCTGGGCCACGTTGGGACCATACTGTTGCGCGAGCTGATCCTGCGTCCGCCATAAGACTTCGCCTGCAGTCGCCTGTGGCTCATCCTCGCCGTCATCAGGCGCGGGAGGCGGCTCGCTTCGAATCTCATTCCAAGTTGCCAGATAGCCCTCATCCTCAATCTGCGCCAAGCTCTCCTGCGCCAGCGCTTCGCTTTCAGAAAGTATCGTGTAGACGCTGGCCATCTCCGCTTCTTGCGGGAGATCTTCTCCTAAGGCATCGGCCAGTTTCTCGCGGTAGATTTGCGCTCTGACTGCCGAGCGGAACGTATCCTCGCTCACACCATAATCACTCAAGCGATCGAGCTGGGTGCCGTACGCTTCCTGGAATGACTCTTCAGAGACAGGCGTCG
>CAYSMQ010000065.1:0-6636 GCA_964432035.1 uncultured Ardenticatenaceae bacterium | reverse complement strand
AGGCGTAGGCGATGGACGCGGTGTGACCGTTGGGCCGGCCGTCGCGGTCGGCGCGGGCGTGTTCGTGGGCAGCGTTTCAGTAATTACGTCGGTGGGAATGGGCGTCAGGGATGGCGTCGGCTCGATGGTTGCCGTCGCCGTCGGCGTCGGCGTCGGTAAGTCACCGCCGAAATAATTGAACTGCTCGCCGATCCGGGCGTCTACCTCTTCCTCGGTCACCTCAATGCCACGCAGAGCGGCTTGCTGCCGAATCAATTCCTCGTCGATCATCTGCTCCAGAATCAGCTCGCCAAGAGCTTCTGGTTGCTGCAATAAGGACATTTGCTGCTGGCTAAACTGTTGCACCATCGCCAGATCTTGGAACGCTTCTAACTGGTCCTCTAGCTGGATGATGAATTGGGCGCGCTGGTAGCGCACGCGATTTTGCCACTCTCGCATTGTAATTGTCGTTTCATTGACGGTGGCAACCGCCTGATTGGGCCGCACAACGTACTCGATGACAACTGCTGCTACCAGAACCACGACGAGTAGACCGACAACGCCGGCCACCGCCAAACGGACCTCTCGTGTCTGGCGTTGCTGCTTACGTTCGCGAAGAATTTCCTTTCGCGAGCGGCGACGTTCCTGGGATTGCGTTTCGTTCTGCGTCTTGGCCATTGTCTACGTTTGCTCAGCCTTACTCAGTTACGAACGGCAAGAGCGCCAGGTGGCGGGCACGCTTGATCGCTTGCGCCAACTCGCGCTGGTGACGCGCGCACGTTCCCGTCTGCCGGCGCGGCCGAATGCGGCCATGTTCTGTAATATAACGCCGCAGCATGTCGCCATCTTTATAGTCGATAAAATCCACCTTCTCCAGGCAGAAATTGCACATTCTCCGGCGACGATATCCTCCTCGCCTTTGGCCATTAGCCATGATTTACCTCCGTATAGATATTTCGCATCGCATACCACGGGAGCGCTCGGCTCGATCGTGGTAGTCGCTTCTTAAAAACGTAACTCCGTAGCACATGTCTCTCGTCAACGCCAGCGCCTCGCACTCGTTCACCATCCACACGTCCTGGAATCTCACCTGCACCACCCAACAATAAAATCTGCTTTCCATTACAGGGTCGATTCTGGGCTTTCTATGAATGGCTCCCAAAAGCGAGCGCCGGTGCTCGGTTTAGTCGCTTTTGCGAACGACGAGATGGCGGAGAATATCTTCCACGAATAATATTTCTCTCTCCACACTGTGCATTTGCTGGGGATCGAGTTTTGCCTCGTAGAATACGTAGTAGCCGTCCGATTGGTTCTTGATTGGATAGGCTAGATTACGCTGACCCCAATGGTGGATCGCCGGACCATCGGCGTCATCCTCATTCGGGGTCAACCACCCCTCAACACGCTCAATCAACTGATTGCGTGTCTCATCGTCCACATTTGGATTAATAATGATTGTGATTTCGTACTCGCGCACGTTGCGTTTACCTCCTTTCCATGGGATAACTCGGGCGAGTGTCTGCCCCCGGTCATTGCCAGGAGCGGAAAGCAGCATTCGTTGTCGTACAACGACCGTTGCCGCGCAACGACGCATAATCTTATCACAGAATAACCTTTGCACAAGGCCAATTCGCAACATATCATGAGAGGATTAGAAACAGCGAAGTGAAGTGGGCAAGCTGCAATCTCTTTCTAGAATTGGCGCCCGATGAAACACCAGTCTCGCTTACAACTCCCTATGACCATTGGAACGATACGAAGAATTTGGAAAGTGGCGCTTCTGGCTATGTGTCTATTGGGTGCGGTAGGCGCCATGAGCCACTTCACGGGCCCGCCTGTTGCCGCGCAGGGCAGGACCAACCTCGTCTTAGCCTTCTACTATGCCTGGTATAATCCACAAAGTTTCGGTCCTGGTAAGACTGCATTCCAACCGCCAGAACCGTATTCTTCAAGCGACGTTGCTACCATTCAGCGGCACGTTAGCCAGGCACAGGGCGCCGGAATTGATGGCTTCGTTCAGAGTTGGTACGGTCCCGCCGAGCCGGTCACTAATGGCAACTTCCAGACATTGCTCGACGTCGCCGCGGGCAGCGGGTTCAAGGCAGCCATCGACTTTGAACCGGCCACGGCGCTGGGCAACCATGATGAACGGGCCGCCGCGCTGCAGAGCCTGCTCGCCACACACGCCACGCATCCCGCCTACCTGAAGGTCGACGGCAAACCGGTCATCTTCTTCTGGGCCAACTGGGCTTACTCTGTCGAAGAGTGGGCCTATATTCGCAACATTGCCGATCCCGGACGTAACAGCATCTGGATCGCCGAGGGCGCAAGAACGGAATATCTGGAAGTCTTTGACGGACTGCATCTGTATAACATCGCTTGGTCGCCGAACCCCCATGGCATCGCCTCCAATTGGGCCGCAAACACACGAGCGGCGGCCGAAACCTACGGCGGCTACAAATACTGGGTGGCGACGGCCATGCCCGGTTTTGACGATCGTCACCTGGGCCGGGGAGAGGCCGCTGTATATCGCGATCGGGCCGGTGGAGCATACTATCAAAACAGCTTTGCCGCCGCGGCGGCAAGCAATCCTGACCTGCTAATAATCACTTCGTTTAATGAGTGGGCGGAGGGCAGCAACATCGAGCCCAGCACGGCCTTCGGGAGCACATACCTTGATTTGACCGCGCAGCTGGTTGGCGGCTACAAGTCGGGCGGCGTGCCACAGCCTCCGCCGCTGCCGGAAACAAATTCAGAACCGCCTACGCCAACCGAGGAAACAACCACAGAGGATGACACCGCCGAAGTAAGTGCACTGCTGGCACAGGATGTCACGGCAACGCCGGCTCAGGACGCAACGCCCCTGGCCTCCCCCACCGCCCAGGCTGACGGCCGCATTATCTACGAAGTCGCCGAAGGAGATACGCTGAGTGCGATTGCCGTTCGCTTTGGGCTCACGCTCCAGGAACTATATGCAATGAATGACCTCGACGAAGATTCGGTGCTCGCTGTGGGCCAGGAGATAGTACTGGGAGTCAGTGATGAGTCCGTTGAAGAAGGTGAAGGCGAACCGCTGCCGCCGGGCGTAGAAGTGGGCCCGGACGACACCCTCGTCTACCAGGTGCAAGAGAACGACACCTTGCTCGGAATCGCCGTACAGCACGATCTGGAACTGGAGGAGCTACTGGCGCTCAACCCCACACTGACCGAGGATAGCCTGCTGCAGTTGGGACAGGACATCGTCGTTGGGCAGCGCCGCCAACCGGACTCGACGGGCGGATCGACGGACCTTCCAGAAGGGTTGGCCACCACAGAGCTAACGGCGACGGAAACCATAACTGCCACGACGCCGGCGTCATCGCCTACCGTCTCTCCCAGCGTCGTCGCGGCAACGCCGACCGAAGCCCTGGCCCTCGTGGAAGAGACGGCGACGCCGCCTTCTGCCCCGCCGGGCAGCGAAGAGCAGGTCATTGAAGAAGCAGATGCGCCGGCCGGCGCGGGAAACCGGCCCATACCATCCTGGCTGATAGCGGTAGGCGCCTTCGTCTTCGTGACCGGATTGAGCGGCGCCGTGCTCTTCTACCTTGGTTCGCGGCAGCAATAGTAGTTAGGTCATCAAGGCCACGTCTAGCACCTGCGATAACGAGCGGCAGCCAATTATCTCCAGACCCTCCGGTGGCTCCTCAATCTTGCGGCCCGGCGTCCGCGGCACAATGCAGCGCTTAAAGCCCAGCTTGGCGGCCTCCTTCATACGCACGCCTAGCTGGCTGACGGCGCGCAACTCTCCGCTTAGACCAACCTCGCCAATAAACACCATGTCGGCAAAAACGGTCTTGTCCCGCACACCGCTGGCAATGGCTACGGCGACGGCCAAGTCTGCCGCCGGTTCGTCAATTTGCAGCCCACCCACAACGTTGACGAAAACATCCTTGTCCTGCACGCTGACGTGAACGCGACGGCTGAGCACTGCGATAAGCAGCAGCAGGCGGTTGTAGTCAATGCCGTTCGCCGTGCGGCGCGGGTTGCTAAAGGTTGTGGCATTTGTCAAAGCTTGAATTTCGACTAGCAGTGGACGGGTACCTTCTAGCGGCACGGCGATAGTCGAACCAGGTGCATTCGCCTGGCGTTCGGCTAAAAACGCCTCCGAGGGGTTAGGTACCTCTATCATACCGCGCTCGGCCATTTCGAAGACGCCGATTTCGCTGGTCGCGCCAAAGCGATTTTTCACGCTACGCAGCAGACGGTAGCGGTGAAAAGGATCACCTTCTAGATACAAAACCGTATCCACAATGTGCTCCAGCACGCGCGGGCCGGCAATATGCCCTTCTTTAGTCACGTGGCCCACCAGAAACACCGTGATACCTGCATTCTTGGCCAGTTCCTGAAACTGGCTGGCACATTCGCGAACCTGACTCACGCTACCCGCCGAGGAGTTCAGATCGTCTGAATGGGTAGTCTGGATACTGTCGATGATGACTAGGGCCGGCCCCGTTTCCTCGATGTGCTGCAGCATTCGCTCCAGATTTGTCTCTGTTACCAGATAAAGGTCCGGCGCTTCCAGGTTCAGCCTGTCAGCACGCATCTTTATCTGGCGCACGCTCTCCTCGCCGGAGACATACAGGGTGGGACCGTGCTCGTTCGCCACCAGCGCCGCGACTTCTAGCAGCAACGTTGACTTTCCAATGCCGGGGTCGCCGCCGACCAGAACCAGAGAACCGGGTACGATGCCGCCACCCAGAACGCGCGCGAATTCTTCAAGTGGCAGCGGCAGCCGTTCAAAGCCATCCGTCGCTACCTCGTTTAGGCGCTGCGGCAAGCTGACCGGTGCGCCGGTACGGGTCTTTGTCGAGGCGCGCTGCTTTGATTTTCGTTCGACGACCTGTTCCACCATGGAGCCGAATTCTCCGCATCGTGGACATTTTCCCAGATACTTGGGCGCGATGCGGCCGCAGTTTTGGCAAACAAAGCGCGTCTTTACTTTAGCCATCTCTTCCTGCTTCCTCTCTTTACGTATTCCAAAAGTAGGTTTGCCCAAAAATACCACTATCAGGTAGATTAAGGAAGTTGTGACATTGTCTCAAGGTAATCTGTAAGATATGGATAATATACTAACCTCAGTGTTGTTTAACAGCTTCTGGATACTGGGACTTTCCCTGCTGCTGGCCTCGTTAAGCTACCATCACTATCAGGCTCAACGTAGCGAACGCTCGCTGCGCGAACAGCTTTCCACACGGTCGTTCTTACTATCCGCCTGGAGTAGCGCCGCGCTGGTAGGCGTTGGCCTGGCGGCGACGAGTACCAGGCTATGGGAGACTGTAATCTGGATTGCCTTCACGCTTTACAGCATCGTCAACGCGGTAGGTGTGTGGCGCGCATCGTCGAATTCTTCACCAGACACGCTACCGTCGGGAAGTGAAAATATCAGCGGCCGGTCGTAGCTCCTTGTTTGCGCCGGTCAGAGTAAGTGAAATGACATTAGTAGAAGCATCTGCTGTTCAAAGACGATCATTGCACAAACCACTCGTCGTGCTAGGGGCGTTGTGGCTACTACTTGCGACCGTGGTAACCATCACGCATCTCATCGAGCCGCCGCCGATCACTGTCGAATGGCGAACTGAAACCGAGGTGAACGCAGCCGGATTCAACGTCTACCGTGCACTGTCCGTCGACGGTCCCTATTCAAAAGTTAACGACGACCTCATCCCTGGTGAAGGCAGTGCCACAAGCGGCGCCTCGTATACGTTCGTCGACGATACCGTGCAGCCGGGCGTCACCTACTACTATCGTCTAGAAGATGTTGAATTAGACAACAGCGCCATGCAACATGCTCCCATCGAGTATACCGCCCCACGATTCCCTTGGTGGCTACCACCAATCGTTGCCATCAGCGTCATCACGGGACTTGTCCTACTTGTCAGCGGCTTAAAACGTGCGAGGTCCGAGTGAATCCTGACAGCGTACCGGGATTACACCCTGAGGTAGTCTGGCGAATTCTCGACGATGGCGCGGTAATCGTCACCCCGCGCGCCGGAAATGTGCGCGTCTTGAACCAGGTAGGGACGACCATCTGGAAGCTAATCGATGGAAAGAACTCGCTTTCTGACATCGAAACACAGCTCGTTCACATCTTCGACGTTCCCCTAAACCGGGCGCGGGCCGATCTGGCGGCGTTTGTTAAAGAACTGGAGAAACGTGGTATGATCGTGTGGATCGATAAGAATTCGAAAAACGAAAGCGCCTGATTGAACCTGCGAAGCGGTTCCCAGTTTAGCCTCGTGAAACTTTGACGATAGTACAGGTATAGCACATGCTCAAGCGCTCCCCCGATCGAAGTCAATTTGCGCCCCTCACCCTCACCATTGTGATTGTTGTGGTGCTTGCGCTCCTCGTTGCCGGCCATTCCGGACTCCGGGAAGCGAGCGCTGAGGCGCCTGCGCCTGTCCAGAAACAGACTGAGGCCAAGGCGCAGATTTTAACGAGCGACGAGCAGCGGCTGCACTTCGTGCTGGACGTTCCCGACGCCCGGGTCGCCACCGGCGGCGCAGTTTCGGTCCCCGGCCTGCAAACGGCCCCGGCTACACCGGGTGCACCGGCGCTTCCCGCCTACAGCACCTTCGTGATCCTCCCGCCGGGCGCCGACGCTACGGTCGAGGTGGT
>CAYSMQ010000064.1:15018-16247 GCA_964432035.1 uncultured Ardenticatenaceae bacterium | reverse complement strand
CGGCTGCACGCGCCCCACGCCCACCAGCAGGCGGCAGGCCGGGTGACTGAGATCCTCGACCAGCTCCCGGGCAAGCGCCTCGCCTCTCTCCGTCTGCGCCGACTCCAAAATCAGCACCAGGGTGCGATCGCGCCACACCAGCAGGGGCTGCTCGTCACGTTTCCGCAGCCAACGTTCCACGTCTTCCTGCAGCGAACGGGAACTACCGCCGCCCTTGGCCGGGCCATAGATGAGGAGCACCTGATGTGATTGATCGGGCCGGTACCCGACGCGGCGCGCCTGTTCGGCGAAACTGGCCGAAATGCTCTTGCCCTGTAACAATTGCCCTACGAAATCGCCGCGCAGCGCCTCTTCCGCGCGTCGCACGGCCTGCTCCTTGAAGAGTATGAGGGCCGCGACCGTCGCCGCGTGTTCGATAGCCAACTCGTCGAGCGCAGTCAGGGGCCGGTCGCCGGCGATGATCCAGATGTAACCGTAGATTTCGTGGGCCACAATGATGGGCGCCACGATGCGCTCCATGGTCATACCCAGTTCGGGGATGGGATCGATGTGCAGCGGCCCCATCTGTTCCAACAGTCGCGCGTAGATGCCACGTTCCAGCAGGTGCTGGGCCACCTCCGGCGTCGTGCGGCCGTGCGCCACGCTGCGCTGGCGCGCCTCATCCACCGCGCCCTCCTCGGCCGCAGCAAGAATGCGAAAAGCCGGATCTTCGATGGTGATAGCCCGCTCCAGGATACGCGCCAGGGTGTGGGCCAGGTCTTGCAGGTCGCCGGCCTGCAGCGCCAGCTGCGTGAGACGATTGTGGATGTCGCCGGCCTGCTGCAAGAGACTGTACTGGCGATTGACAATGCGTTCCAGGATCGTCTCCGTAACCTCGATGAAGAGAAGGTCAGGAGGCGTCTCGATAAGAGGAAACCCGTGGCTCTCGGCGCTGTCGCGTATCACGTCTGGCGCCCGGTCGCAGTAATAGCCTGTAGAGAGCACCATGCCCGCGAAGCCCTTTTCCACCAGGTCCGGTACCAGGGTCGCCTGCCGCTCCGGCTGGCTCATCAGGCCATAGCCTGCCGTCAACAACAAGACGCCCGACCGGTCCCACTCATAGTGGGCATCCGGAATGTCCACGATGTGCACCCAGTTTACGCGGTTGTTCAGGCCTGCTTCCCCCGCCACCAGCCGCGCCTGAGCGAACAACGGCAGGTCCAGTATCTCACGAACGGTCAGCACGGTTT
>CAYSMQ010000064.1:0-14918 GCA_964432035.1 uncultured Ardenticatenaceae bacterium | reverse complement strand
ATTCCCACGGAGGTGCATATGGAGCAATTACCAGACTGGGTTATCGCCGTGCGCTCCCTGGACTGGACTGCGGCCGGCCAGGTGACATTGGCCGCCATATTGGGCGGCATCATCGGCATCGAGCGCGAGTGGCGCGGCCGGCCCGCGGGCTTTCGTACCAACATTCTGATCGCGCTTGGTTCCTGCGTGTTCACGCTCTTGTCCATCAGCGGCTTTCCGCTGCAGGGATCGAACGCGCAAGACTCGGCGCGCATTGCGGCGCAGATTGTTAGCGGTATCGGCTTTTTAGGGGCCGGCGCGCTGCTGCAAACGCGCAACAAGACGAAGGGCATGACCACGGCAGCCACCATCTGGCTCGTGGCCGCCATCGGCATGGCCGTTGGAACCGGCAGCTACTTCCTGGCAGTCTTTACCACGCTGCTGACCGCCGCCGTCCTTCAGCTGCTGCGCCCCGTGAGCAAGATGGTGGAACAAGAAGGAAAGGTACACAAAAAGCAGGTTACCGACGACGATGATGACTAAACCACAGACCGGCGAAAAGTCTGCAGAGACAAAGGACCTGACTCTTCGCCAGTACCAGGAAACCGTAGACGACTGGATTCGCACCATTGGCGTACGCTACTACTCCGAACTGACCAATACGGCCGTACTCATGGAAGAGGTCGGCGAAGTCGCCCGCCTCATGGCCCGCCTCTACGGCGAGCAGAGTTTCAAAGATTCCGCCGCCGACTATGATCTGGCCGACGAATTCGCCGACGTCCTTTTCGTGCTCGTCTGCCTGGCAAACCAGACCGGCGTCGATCTGACGGCCGCCGTACACCGCAATCTAGAAAAGAAGACCCGGCGCGATCGCCAGCGACATCAAGCAAACGAGAAGCTAAGGGACGCTTAGCCCGCGCAACGCCGTCAGGGCGCTTCTTCGCGAATGTCGGCGCTGGCAGAAACGTCCCCCGCCAGTTCGAAGTGAAGCGTCAGCGGCAGCCGCTCCCCCGCCGCCAACGGCTCTTCCAGCCCAATACACATCACGTGTAGCCCCCCCGGCGCCAATACTACCTCTTCGCCGGGCGGGATCGAGAGCCGCCCCTCGGCAACAGGCGCCATACGCATGACGCCCTCTTCATCCATCGTCGTGCGATGGATTTCCACCGCCTCACAATTCGGGATGGTCACATCGAACAAGACGTCCGGTTGCACCGTCTGATTGACGATGGTCATGTAAAAGGCGCCTACCGGCGCTCCCTGCGGGGAAGGGCGGGCCCAAACATTTTCTACAAAAAGGCGTCCGGTTTCCACGCGCGAGCAGCCAATGATGAGGATGGCCAACAGGATAGCTGGCAACCAGTAAACGCGTCTCATCCTACTCCGAAAGTAGAACGCGCATGTCGGCGGCGATCTCTTCGACCGGCGCGTCGTAGGGATAGGTCACGCGCAGCGCGCCGCTCTTGTCGATAACAAAGATGCGCGCGGTGTGATCGACCAGATAGCCCGTGGCTTCGCTCCCTTCAGCCGCCTGGTAAAAGACGCCAAAGGGTTCCGTCGCCGCCGCAATCTGCTCCTCGCTGCCCGATAAGCCCACAAACGTGGGGTGGAACGACGAGACATAGTCCTGCACGACGGCCGGCGTATCGCGTTGCGGATCGACGGTGATCATCAGCACCTGCATCCCGTCGCCGTCCTCGTCCACCTCGCTCTGCACCCGCGCCAGGTTGGCCATGGTCACGGGACAAACATCGGGACAGAAGGTGTAGCCGAAGTAAATGGGGATCACTTTGCCCTCATATTCGTCCAGAGAGACAGACTCCCCGCCGGCATTTTGCAGCATAAACTCAGGCGTCTCCCGCGGCTCCGAATATTCGGTTCCGTTCAGCTCCGGCGCGCCGAACAGACCGCCAGAACAGGTGGCGAGCAGCAACAACGCCGCCATCGCCGCCATCAACTTCAAGATCTGGTGTGCATGTTTCATACCTATCCATTTTGCAAGTTTTTGTGAGGGAGGCAATGTACGGGGTGATCGTTAACGAGGCCCACAGATTGGAAGGAGTCGACCGTGGACCGGCTATGCCTCGATCATGCACCCTGCACCGTCTGAATATGGTTGACGATGTGACGGGCAAGGGTTTCCGGCCCTTCCTCAGACGTATCCAGCGTCAGTGCATGTGGATGCGGCAACTTGAGTACTTCGAACTCCTCTACATACCACGTGATGTTCGTCACGTCGGTGTCCTTGAATCGCTCTCTGCGATCCGGAGAGTCCTTGCGTTCTCGAAGGGTTTCGGCGCTGCAAGTCAACCAGACCGGAAAGAATCCGGATCCGCGAGTGCGCGCTAGCGCCTCAATGCGGCGGAACAAGGCCCTATCGCCCTCATCATGCGCTGCAAGCACATTGGTGAAGACGAAACTGTCGTCTGGGGAGCAGAAATCCCTGATCACCGTCAGAACTGCCTCGCGGATCTTTTCGATTTCCCTCCATGCTTCTTTGGGGAACGGAAATGTATCCTTCCCATCGTAGCCGATGACGCTAAATACTGGGATATTGATGAGATGGTTGTCTACTACCTTCGCTCCCGTCAGCCGGCCAATCTCCTTGGCGATCGTGTACTTGCCGACCGCCGGTATGCCGATTAAATAGATCACGGCAGGGCCGATCTCCAGCGTCGCCTCAACTGATTCACGGTTCCGTTCGCTGGTCATGGTGTGCTCCAATACCTATTCTGCGTCATGCTCGCACCAGCGCACCAGCTCACGACGAGCCACTGGCGGGCGCCCATGGCCTGATGTCAGGGTCACTGATATGATCGCGGCATATTTTATCGGTTATTAGGAGGCGTAGCAGGTTCGTATGAGTGACGCAAGCCAAGTATCACCTGACGGACGTAGCATGCGCGAGCGCATGCTTGCCGGCGACCTCTACATCGCCGACGATCCAGAGCTGGCTGCCGATAGCCGCAGGGCTATGGCGCTCATGCATCGCTTGAATACGACTGACCCAACTGATGACGAAGCACTCGGTGCAACGCTGCGAGAGCTACTGGGCAACCTGGGCGAGGGTGCGTGGGTTCGCCCGCCTTTCTACGTCGACTACGGCTACCAGATCCACATCGGGGCGGGCACGTTCGTAAATTACGGCGCCGTCATGCTCGACGTCGCGCCAATCATGATCGGCGAGGACGTACAAATGGGTCCGAACGTGCAGTTGTTAACGCCGACTCACCCCCTCGAAGCCGCGCCGCGCCGCGCAAAGTGGGAGGCTGCCAAACCAATCACCATTGGCCGTAACGTCTGGCTCGGCGGCGGCGTGATCGTGTGCCCTGGCGTCACGATTGGCGATAATACCGTGGTCGGCGCCGGCGCAGTGGTTACCAAGGATTTGCCTTCCTCTGTACTCGCCGTGGGTAATCCGGCCCGTGTTATCCGTGAGCTCGAAGAGGGCGAATAGGGTCTTTAGCAAGGAAACTGGCCCTAACCACTCGCGAACGAGATCGGCAATCTCAGCGTGATAAGGGGATGCAGCGTCCGCAACTAGGCTCTATGCGTTCTGCTTCAACAACTGGCGGAGCGGACCGGAGAAGGCCGAATAGCTCCACCACGCCGCCACTGCAATGACCTTCCAGAGCCGCACATCGGGTGGCAGTCCATCAATGCTCTCTGAGTTGAGCTCGCCATCGGTCAGCGTCCGGAGCAATTCTAGCATCTCACGGTGCGTCACCTGGTACTGATCGAGCAACCCGCTCAGGGATAGGGCGCGGTTCTCTTCCAGAATGCCGGCCTGTTCCGCCTCCGGCAGCTCTCCGAAGCTCAATCCTTTGAAGGCGCCGGTCTGGATGATCTCGATCATCGTGCGTTCTTTCCACGTCAGGATGGTGATGGCGTCACGCACCGTCCAGGTGCCCAACAGTGGCTGATCCATTTGCTCAGCGGAAACCTGCCGCAACAGGTTGTCCCACTCAGCACGTTTCGGGCCGATATGCCCTAGCAGATCCTGGACGGTCATCGGCGTCACGTTTTCCATATAGTCGGAGAAATTCTGCTCAAACGTAGGCACACCCAGATCGTACAGCATACGGAGAATCTGAGCGCGATGGTCGGTAGCGTGCTGCGCATTCTGCAGCAGCCCCACCCAAACAGGTTGGCTCCATCCGTCCGGGACCCGTTCCAGATCGGCCTCGCTCAAGCCACGCACGATGTTCAGTATTTCCTCATCGGCCTGCTGGCAGACCCTGCGTGCTGCATCGCGGGTCGCATACGCCTCCGCCTCGAGCCGGGGAAGCCCCGGCACGTCTAGCAGCCCCCTGAGCCAATAGTACTGCGCCTCGGCCATGTGGATAAGCTGGTTGCGAATCGACCCGCGCGAGTAGCTAGCAGTCTCCACGAACTGCGCGTCCGTCAAGTGTTCCGTGATGATCGTCCACAGGCGTTCGTTCATCACCTGATTGAATCCGAACAACGCCTGCACCATGGCCTGGGAAATCATGTCACTACCCTCCATATGAAAGCTGCACCCAATTATGCCACCATTTGTCTATCCAGGTATGGCCTGTAAGGTAACTGTGCATCTACCGGCGAAATGGACCCACTCAACCACGAGCCATATCAGCAATGTCAGAGTACCTGAAACAGTCCACGACGTGGTCATTCACTAAACCTACAGCCTGCATGAATGCATACATGATCGTCGGCCCCACAAAATTGAACCCCCGCTTCTTGAGATCCTTGCTCAAGGCCACAGACACGTCCGTCTGCGCCGGAATCTCTGACAGTGACTGCCACTTGTTCTGAATAGGCTCGCCGTCCACAAACTGCCAAACGTAGGCGTCGAAACTGCCAAACTCCTCCTGAACCTCCAGGAAAGCCTGGGCATTCTGCACCGCCGAGCGCACCTTGAGCCGGTTGCGCACGATGCCGGGGTCATCAAGCAGTTCGGCGAGCTTATCTTCGCCGTACGCCGCCACTTTCTGCGGGTCAAAATTATCAAACGCGCGCCGGTAATTCTCCCGCTTATTCAGAATCGTACTCCAACTCAACCCCGCCTGCGCCCCTTCTAATATCAGAAACTCAAACAACGTGCGGTCATCATGCACCGGCGCCCCCCACTCCTCGTCGTGATAAGCAACATAAAGCCCATCATCCGACCCTACCCAGCCACACCGCACCTTCTCGCCATCACCATTCATCACGCCAATCCCCAATCTCTAATCTCCAATCTCCAGTCAACCAGTCTCCAGTCTCCAATCTTCAATCTTCTCCGCCAACGCCCCATGCCCCCGCTCCCGCGCAATATCCGCCGCCGTGCGTCCCGAAGCGTCGCGCGCGTCGGGATCCGCGCCGTGCTCCAGGAACAGGCGCGCCATTTCGCCGTCGCCGCGATCGGCCGCCGTGTGCAGCGGCGTGAAATCCTGCTGCTGGTGGGCGTTTACGTCCGCGCCGCCTTGCAATAGGGCGCGCAGGACGACCAGGTTGCCGTTAGCTGCAGCGGCGTGAATGGGGCGGATGCGCTGTTCGTTCTGCGCCACCGCTTCCAGGTCGGCCCCGTTTTCCATGAGCCACAGCGCCGTCTCCTCGCGCCCAAAATAGCAGGCCAACTGCAGCGGCGTAAACCCATCTCGCGCCACATCATTAACGTAGCCCTGCCACTCGCCGACGCGCGCCTCGACCTCCTCTTGCCGGCCCAAGGCTGCTGCCGTAAAGATATCTAGCTCCTCACAGGCCGTAGCAAGCATGGCGGCGATCTCTTCATGACCGCGATAGAGGGCCGCCATGGGCAGCGGAATGAGACCGTCGTCCACGCACTGCGCCAGGCGCTCATTCCCCTGTAGCAGTTGTTGCACGGCGTCGCGGTCGCCTTCCTGCGCCGCCGATATCATCTGTTGTGCCTGCTGTACGAGCGTCTCGATCTCCGTCGCCCGTTCTCCAAGTTCCTCTGCCAGCGCCTGCCGCTCATTCTGCCCCAGATCCTCCGCACCCAAGATAGCGCTCTCCACCTGCGCCAGGGCGCGATAGAGTAGCCGGATCAGACGGCGGGCCTCCGTATTGGCGTGCGCCAATGCTTCTAGCGTCTTCTCCACCTGAATCGTGTGCTGGCGCACATGGGCGTCAAAGCGATGCAGGCGGTACTGTAGGGAGAGGGGTTCGTCTTCCCACCAGATGGACGGGCCCTCTAACTCATCGTCACTAATGTCCGCAAACTCATGCAGGGCCCGCCCGTGCAGCGCATCGAAGTACCTGAGCAGGTCAGACAGGCTGCCGTCGCGCCACACGGCGGCAAAGGCTTCGTCAGAATCTACCACCCGCTGCTCTTCGCCTTGCGGCAGGCGCGCCGGTCGTTCCTCGCTCTCGCGCTGTCGCGCCAGCGCGTAGTGCACCAACGTAAAGAAGGTGCGTTGCGTGGCCACCATATGGTTAAGAACGGTGCGCAAGGGCCACTCGCCCGGCGCGGGCGCCTCTTCGTAGAGCGCTTGGGGCACGCCGACGAGGAGCGCCTGAAGTTCGCGGTACCCCGTGTGATAGAGGGCCAGGGCGCGCTGGGCGTTGGTCAGGGGTGGGCCGCTCTGCGCACGTTCACCGGACAGCCTTACAGCCAGATCGCGTAATTCGTGGTACGCGCCGAGCAGGGCAAAGCGCACCCCCTCGTCGTGGGCGCGCCAGCGCCAGGGTTGCTCGAGGTCGGCGTCGCCGAAGGAAGCGCTCGTGATCGCCAGTTTCGTAACAGACTTGAGCAGGGTGGGGGTCGTCATACCGCACTCCCTGCCCCGTTCTCCGGGTTGGGCAGATCGGCAAACAGTTCGTGAATGTTGCCTTCAGGATCGGCGAAGAAAGCCGTGCGCTGGCCCCAGGGCATATCCGCCGGCGGCTTCACCGGTTCTGCGCCCGCAGCCACAATGCGTCGATAGGCCACGTCTACATCTTTAGGCGCCGCACAGGGAAAGGCCAGCTCAAGACGCTGTCCCGCGGTCGCACTTTGATAGTCTGCGTGCTCTGTGGCCTCACGCATTACCTGGCGATGGCAAATTGAAAAGCGCACCCCGTCGCTTTCAAACTCTATATACTGGTCCATGTCAGACTTCACGCGGAAACCGATCACATCCTCGTAAAAGGCGCGCATCGCCGGCACGTCGTCGGTCAAGAGCGTAATCAGCGCAATTTGCGGCTGCAACATTCTGCGTCCTCCTGTTGCTGCTTACTTTAATAACGTTGTTTGGTAACAGTGTGGGTGTCGAGAAAAGCCTATACCAGAAACAGTATAGCACATGCGTTCTAGGAGAATCAAGCGCCGGCGGGTGAAAAGTTAGATCATTCTGCAGCCAGCTTTTTGCGCACGAGTTGTGCCAGTTCCGTCATCGAAAACGGCTTCTGAATCCAGGTCAGCTCCCCCTGTTCCAGCGCGCGGCGACCGACGTCGGCGAGCGGATAACCGGTCATAATCACCACGCGCGCGTCCGGTTGCCACTCCTTTAGGGTCTCATAGAAAGCAAGGCCGCCCATTTCCGGCATGATCATATCGGTGAGTACCAGATCGATGGTATCAAGGGCTTGCTCCAACGTGTCCAGGGCCTCCCGCCCGTTGGTCGCCGTCAGAACCCGGTAACCCAGCAAGTCTAGCGTCTCGTGGATAGCTTTGCGCGTTGTGTCGTCATCCTCCACCAGAAGAATCGTCCCGCTCGTTTTGCCCGAGGCGTGAAGGGCCTCCTCCGTCGGTTCCGTCTCCTCTTTCCCTTCCACCATCGCGGGCATGTAGACGGTGAATGTCGTTCCGTGACCTTCCTGGCTCTCAACCCCAATCTCTCCGCCATGCTGCTTGACAATACCGTAGACCTGCGCCAGGCCCAGCCCCGTGCCGCTGCCCGGTTCTTTCGTCGTGAAGAACGGCTCGAACAGGTGCGGCATGGCCTCGTCGGAGATACCTATGCCGGTATCGTGTACGGCTAGGGCGATCCAGACGCCGGGCTGCATCTCCGGCAGCGGCGGGCGGTCTGGGCCCACGCGCAACCGTTCTAGCACGATGCACATTTCGCCGCCTTCGGGCATCGCGTCGCGGGCATTAATAGCCAAATTCATCAGCATCTGCCGCAGTCGCGTGGGGTCAGCTTCGCTCACATACTGGTCGGAAGACCCTTCTTCTGCATCAAGTTCGATGGAGATGTTCTCCGGCAGCGTCCGTTGCAGCAGCTTTACCGATTCCTTCACGAGCACCAGTAGGTCCAGACGCGTGCGCTCCATCACCGAGCGGCGGCTGAAATCCAGGATCTGGCTGATCAGGCTCGCCGCGTGTCCGGCTTGTTCGCGAATTGTCTCTAGGTAGAACATGCGCTTGGCGTGGTCCGGTGCGCGGGTCAGCGTCTCACTGTAAAGCATGATGATCGCCATGACATTGTTAAAGTCATGCGCAATACCCGCTGCCAATTGCCCAACGGTCGCCAGGCGCTCCTGTCGCCGCAAGTGCTCCTGGCGCTGACGCTCCTCAGTGACGTCCCGCAGAACGATCACCCACCCGGCCTCCGCTTCATGCACGACTGGTTGGGCGGCGACTTCAAAGATGCGTTGTGGCTCGTCCACCTTTAGCTCAATGCGCGACCGCGCCCCATTTTCGTCTACTGGACGCAGGATCTCCGCCAGCGGCCGGTCGCCCAGATGCGTTAGATTCTCCCCCTGATCGGCCGTGGACAACAGCGGCAGGTATTCGCGGGCGACCGGATTCACCAGTATCGGTCGCTGTTGGGCGTCGACGAGCAGCACGCCGTCGGGAACGGTGTCGATCACCGTCTGCACCTGGTCCGCCTGCGCCTGTATCTGCCCCAACAGCCGGCTGACTTCGATGGCTACGGCTGCCAAGCTGGCTGCCATGCGCAGCGCCGTGACATGTTCCTGCCGGTAGGCCGCCGGCTCGACACTCTGCACTTCAAAGACGCCGATGATGCGCCCCATTACCGACATGGGCATAGCAATTGCCGATTGCGGCAAACGTGGATCGACATCCAGGCCCAGGTTGACCGGCGATAGACCGGCGACAGCTTCCTGATAGTCATCAATGACAACTGCATCTCCGCTCACAATCGCCCGGCTCTGTGGGCTGTTATTCAGCGGCATAGGCGGTAGCTGTGAAACATCCTCCTCGGTATCTCCGCCGGCATAGACACAGGTGCGGAGCTCTGTCTCAGGGTCATAAAGGGCAATAAACAGACCGTTGCACGGCACTGATGCTTCCAAAAAGCTGGCCAACGCCCGGTAAACGGCCTCTAAATCTTGCGCCGCGCCAAAGGCCTGTGCCAATTTGATCAGACGCTGCAAGAGCTGTTCATATTGCCGGATCGCCCGCCGGTTAGCTTCCTGCAGCGCGATCTCCGCCTCTTTGCGACTGCTGATATCGCGCAAGATGACCGTGAAATAAGCGCCGTCATCCTGCGAGAACTCGGAGACCGAGACCTCGGCCGGAAACTCGCTGCCGTCTTTGCGCCGGCCTATCACTTCCATTTGCTGCTGGCCGGCGGAGTCGCTCTCCGAGGAAACGGAGAACTGCACTCCGGCCTGGCTCTCGTCAGCTGGCGATCGCAGTAGCAGGTCGAGCGACTTGCCGAGAATTTCCGACGTATCGTGGCCAAAAATCTCTTCCGCACCCTGGTTGAAAAAAACGATATTCTGGCTCTCGTCCACGCCGATAATGGCGTCTGCAGCCGTGTCCAGAATGCTCGCCAGACGGGCCTCGGTTCGCAATCGCTCGCGGCGCGCTTGCGCCTCGCGCAGCTCGCGCCGCACGGCCGGAGCAAGTCGCGGCAGGTTATCCTTCATCAGGTAATCGTGAGCGCCCGCCTTCATGGCCTGCACGGCTTCTTCCTCGCCTACCGTGCCCGAGACGAGGATAAACGGAATTTCGAAGCCATGTTGCGCGCAGATTTCGATGGCGGCAAGCCCACTGAATTGGGGCAGGCTGTAATCAGAGATGACGATGTCCCATCCGCCTTCATCCAGCGCCGCCGTTAACGCCGATGCCGTTTCAACGCGTAGATGGGTCAGATCGTACCCGCCGCGACGCAGCTGGCGCAGGATAAGCGCCACGTCATCTTCCGAATCTTCGACGATGATGACGCGCAGCGGCTCTTTCGTTTCAGCCATTTCTTCCTTGTGGGGGTGGAGATTCGTTGATGACAAGCCAGTAAACGCCCAATTGGCGAACGGCGTCATAGAATTGCACGAAGTCCACCGGTTTGCGCACGTAGGAATTGGCGCCCAGACTGTACCCTTGTATCATGTCCTGTTCCTCGCTGGATGAGGTAAGAATGACGATCGGCAGCAGCTCTGTGCGCGGATCGGCGCGCAGGCGCCGCAGTACCTCCAGGCCATCGATTTTTGGAAGTTTCAGATCGAGCAGGACAAGCTCCGGCTGCACGCTGGTATCACGGCCCTCGTACTTTCCTTCACCAAATAGATAGTCCAATGCCTCCACGCCGTCCCGAGCCACGACGACGTCGTTGAGCACGTTGCTCTTCTTAAAGGCGCGAAGCGTCAACGCCTCGTCGTCGGGATTGTCTTCAACTAGCAGAATGACTCTATTCTCCATCTTTTTCTCCATGATTGGCCACGGTGAAGAAAAAGGTGGCTCCCTCGTCTGGAGCGGCCTCTGCCCACACACGGCCATGGTGACGGTGGATGACTCGCTGTACGGTTGCCAGTCCGATGCCGGTTCCCGAAAATTCATTCATCGGGTGGAGGCGCTGGAAAGCGCCAAAAAGCTTGTCGGCGTAAGCCATATCGAAGCCTACACCGTTGTCTCGGACATAATAAACGTTATGTTCCTCCTCTTCTACAGCGCCAAATTCAATACACGCCTCGCTGTGCTTCGAAGTGAACTTCCAGGCATTGCCCAGCAGGTTTTCCAGTACGATGCGCAGCAAACGGGCATCCCCTTCGACAACCAGTCCCGGTTCGATTGACATTTGTATCCGACGCGCACCGTCCTCCTGCCTCAGCTCGGCAACAATGCTCTTGGCCAACGCGCTAAGATCGACCGCTTCCATCACCATCTCCGCACGGCTCAGTCGAGATAGCAGCAGCAACGCGTCGATGAGCTCTCCCATGCGCTGCGTATTAGCGCGGACACGTCCCAGGTACATATGCCCCTGCTCGTCTATTTGATCCCCGCAATCCTCCAGCAACGCCTGGCTGAAGCCATCAATCGCCCGCAGCGGCGCGCGCAGATCGTGAGACACAGAATAGGCAAACGATTCTAACTCTTTGTTGGCAACTTCCAGCTGGACCGTTCGCGCCCGCACTCTTTGCTCCAGTTCCTCGTTGAGCCGGCGTCGCTCGGCGGCCTCCTTCTTCAACCGTTCATATGCCTTAGATAACTCGGCCGTGCGCTCCGCCACCTGCTCTTCCAGTTCTGCCTCGTTTTGCACCAGCTTCTCCACCAGTTCTTGCTGGTCGGCCAGGAGACGGATGTTGTCGAGCGTGATTGCCGTGTGTTCGGCATAAAGTTGCAATAGGGCCAGATCGTCATCCGCGAACAGAGGCCTACCGTATAGGAAAACCAGCAACAGGCCCGGCGCGTGCACCGACGTCTCGATGGGCACGGAGAGCAAGGAGTGTGCGCCGGTTTGCTCCTTGATCTGCTGGGCCTCGACCAAACCAAACGCGTCCGGTTTCGACGCCAGCGCCGGCTCGCCCGAATGCCAGGCGCGGGCGGCGGCGCCGTGGGATGCAACTGACAAACTGTTCAACGATAAGCGCGACCCATTTGCCGCGGCAACCGGCAGGGTATTATCCGCTTTTTCTCCGATCAGCGCCACGCTGGTAACGGCGCCAATGGCGCGCGTCGAGGCGCGACAGACATCCTCCAGCGTCTTGACTGCGGTGCGATCGATGAGCCCCCCCGCCGCCTGGCGCAAGAAACGATCGAGTTCCGCCAGCTGCCACGCGCGCTGTAACCAGCGTGGCGTCGCAAATCCCAAGTAATACGTTACGGCTGCCGCCGATGCCAGAAAGAGAAGAATCGGCTGACCAAGTGTGGACAGGGATGCCACGGTGTTTGTTACTCTGGGGATTAGAAGCGCGGCAGCCAGCATGATCGTCCCGGCCGCGATCAGTAGCAAGCGCCGGCGAGTCACACCGCCACTGTTGCGCGCGCCGCGTATCAGCGATACGGCAGCGTAGCCTTCCACGTAGGCGAAATAGGCGATAATCACCAAAAGGAGCGGGGAAGAAATGCCCAACACGTTAAAGAGGACCAGGAGCCAGGAGAGCGCGATCCCGCCAAGCGCAATCCAATGCGAGATGGGCGACACGGGACGGAAGATGCTGACGAGGCGCAAAAGGAGGTACGGATGGCTGGCGAGCCCCAGGAGGACCAGGCCCTGCACTAAACGCTGCGCCGTCTCGTTCTGCGGCTGTAAAAAACCCGCCAGAATGGCCAGGGCCAGCGAGCCAAACATGGCCGCAATGCCCAGGCGCGCTCTGTCCCGATGCCGCCACAAGTCTCGAACGGCCAGAATCGTGAGCAGCAAGAAGGTGAGCCGCACGAAGAGGTTTAGAAAGGAGCTTAAAGTCATAAGCCGTCAGACAGGAGACCGATGCAGCAGCGCGCCTCAATAGCGCGCTGCTTCCACAGGGATGAAATGGGACGTGACTCTATTAACGGAAGACTGGATAAGCGTCGAACTAAGTTACTCTTACAAGCATAGTAACTGATGGGAGCCTGCTGAAAATAGTACCACGGTAGGATACTCAGTCACAAGAATTGCCCGAAGAGGCGTCAGGACAGGGGTAACCAGACAAGCCGTTTACGACCTGTCCGGTCTGACGTGAACTGGCTTTTGCCGTAATTACGTGGAACTGCTCCCGGTCGAACGCCGCACGATAAGGTAGAGGCCGGCTAGAATCAGGAAGACAGGCCAGATCCTGCCAAAGAACTCCAGTACCGTCAGCGCCGCACCGCCTAGCAGTAGCCCGCCGCCAATCAAAGCCATAATGCCTCCGGGAATAAGCGCCCACCAGTGATTTTCGCCGGCAACAATGGACGATAAGATGGGAATCAGCGCCCAGCCGGCGGCAAAGGCCAGTAGAAAAACACCACCCTGAACCTCGCCGCTTGCTGCTTCATAGGGCCCAGTAATTAGTAAGATGCCGGCGCCAATACCGCTCAGGATGCCGCCGGGAATAAGCAATCCGGACTCTCTTGAAAATATTCCCCAAAGCAGAAAGATCACGCCCAACGTAGGAACGATTAGCAGTCCCAGGCTTTCCCCAAACTCCACAAACTGGGCAGCCAGCGCCAGCAAACCGACGATGATGAGGGCAAGCCCCCAAAAGATTTGGCCGCTCGATTCACTCTTTTTCATGGTGTCCTCCGCTAAAAATCTATATCCTCTACCAGTTAATACGCACCGGCTATCAACATTGTTGCAAGCGAACCTGACTATTCGACGCCTGTCATACTAATCAATCTCCTATAGACAGACCTCGTCTAATCTCCTACCATGATCGCATGACATTCGAACTTCCGCTATTCCCGCTTAATACCGTGCTCTTTCCAAGCATGCCCCTGACGCTGCACATCTTTGAAGATCGCTATAAACAGATGTTCCAGGAATGCATCGATACGGGGCAAGAATTTGGCGTCGTGTTGATTAAAGAGGGAGTTGAGGCGCAAGGGCCGCTGGCGGAGCCACATCAGGTGGGTTGCACCGCGGAACTGGCGCAGGTACAGGCGCTGGACGACGGTCACCTGAATATTGTGGCCCTGGGCCGCGAACGGTTCCATATCCTGTCTCTGCACCGCGATCGGCCCTACCTGAGAGGCACAGTTGACAGGTACCCCCTGCAAGTCACCAGGGACGGGGACACCGTAAGCGCCGGTGACCGCTTGCGCCCCTGGGTTGAGGAGTACCTGACGCTGCTCAGCCTCGCAGGTGATGTGGATTTCGACACCACGGGCTTGCCTACAGATCCAGAAGCACTAGCTTATCTGGCGGCGACCGTGCTGCAGATCCCCAACGATCAAAAACAAGAACTCTTGACCAGCAACGGCGTGCGCCCAATGCTCGCCGCGATGGTTGACATTTACCGGCGCGAGCTACCCATTCTACGTATTCTGCTTCAGGACGAAGCGTCGATGGACGTGGGGCCCGGGCCGTTTTCGCTCAGTTAGGCTGCGGTACCGTCAGGCCTCAATCCCGTAGATTTCGCCAAACTTCGTTTGCAGATAGTCCAGATAAGGCTCGATGGTCAGCGGTCCTCCTGTGACGCGCTCCACCAGTTCCTCAGTTGTAAACTTGTTGCCGTGGCGGTAGATATTATCCCGCAGCCACCCGTGCAACGTCTCAAACTTCCCCTGTTCCATCTCTTGCAAAATCTCCGGGTGCGCCGCCAACGCCTCACTGTAAAAGAGCGCCGCCATGATGTTGCCCAGCGTGTAGCCTTGGAAAGCGCCGCCGACGGCGCCGGCAAACCAATGCACGTCTTGCAGGACGCCATTGCGATCGTCTGCAGAACGAATCCCCAGATCGCGCGCATAGCGCTCGTGCCACGCTTCAGGCAGGTCACGAACGGCGAGGTCGCCTTCCAATAACTGCAACTCCAGATCGAAACGAATCATAACGTGCAGATTGTACGTCACCTCGTCGGCGTCGGTGCGGATAAGAGAGCGCTGCACCTTGTTGACGGCCGGGTAGAATTCGTCCAGAGAGACCGATTGCAACTGCTCTGGGAACTGCGCTTGCAGTTGGGGGTAAAAATGGGTCCAGAAGGGTAGGCTGCGTCCCACCTGGTTCTCCCAGAGACGCGACTGGCTTTCGTGAACGCCGGCCGAGGCGCCCGTTGCTAGTGGCGTGGTCTCCAGCGCGGGATCGATGCCCATCTCGTAGAGCGCGTGCCCCGCTTCGTGCAGCGTGCTGAAGAGCGCCTCGTTGAAGTTCTTCTCATCCACGCGCGTT
>CAYSMQ010000063.1:9823-16316 GCA_964432035.1 uncultured Ardenticatenaceae bacterium | reverse complement strand
TAACGCGAACCGGCTCTTATGTCGCTTTGCTCCTTTCTAGCCCTCGCCTCAGCGTCGGGTCGGGGAGCGAGTTCTTGATGCGTTCCACAATCGTCTTTAGCGCCTCTTCATGTTGCGCTGCCCGGTCGGCCAAGCCCCGATAGTAGTACGAGGCCGCCAGCGTATTGTGAACATCGCGCAAGACACACTGCACGCCCAGCGTTTCGGCCATTTGTAGCGCCCGCGCAAGACGGCTATCGGCCTCTTCGCCACGTTCCAGGTGCGTGAGAGCTATGCCCTGCCACTGATAGGCTACCAGCAGCGACTCGCGCATGCCGCGCGGCTCGGCCAATTCTTGAAGTTGTTTCCCGTAAGCCAGCGCCTGCTGCGGATCGCCGACCGCCAGCGCCCACTCCGCCAATCCCTCCAGGCAACGCGCGCCGTGCAATTCCTGACTTCGCGCCGTGCACGTCTCCAGGGCCTCTTTGAGCACATCGCCCACCTCCAGATTGTCTTGGCGCAGGCGGTCGATGGCCAGGTCGGCCTGGATGCGCGGCAACCAGTTCCCGGCGTGTCCCAATTCGGCTTCGCGCGCGCCTTCGGCGTGGGCCTCCTCCGCTTTGTCCAACAGATCCAGACCGCGATAGAGGTTGCCAAGAAAATCAAGGGCAATTGATTTGAAGTAAATGATGCCCAGGCGCTCGGCAAGGCGTACTGCTTCCATTCCGTGCTCTAGCGCTGCCCCATAGTCGCCCAGGCTGGAGACCACGTCGCAGAGAAGAAAGAGCGGTGGGATGATGTGCCAGTCCAGGTGCGCCGCGCTGCTGATGCGCAACGACTCTTCCAGCGCCGCTCTGGCTTCCTCATAGTGGGCGCCGATCAGACCGCTGTGCACCGCGCCTTGCATATAGAGATTCTCGGCCTCATAGGCTCGATCGCCGTTCTGCTGCGCCAGGGCCAGTGATTCGGAAAAATAGGCGATGGCCTCCTCGTAGTATCCAGATTGGAAGAAGTTTTCGGCGCGCCCGTGCGTGGCCTGCACGGCGACCAGGTCTGTAAACCCTTCGCGACGGCAGATGGCGACGGCTTCTTCTTGATAGGGCGCTGACGACCGGTTGTCGCCTTCGGTCCAGATGACGGTGCCCAGGTGAAACAGGTTGTCGGCGACGCTGTGAGCGTCGTCTGCCTCGCGCGCCAGGCGCAGGGCACGACTCAGCGTGGTGCGCGCGTTCTCGTAATCGTCGGCGCGCCGGTAAGCCATGCCCAGCTGCGTCAGAAGAGCACGCTCGCGAGCGCGCTCGCCGCAGGAGCGGGCGTGCGCCAGCGCGCCTTGTAGATCGGCGACGGCGCCGTCGAAGTCGCCGGCAAGCGCTCGCGTTTGACCGCGCTGCTCGCGTAGCGCCATCTTCTGTTGCTCGTCGACGGCATGTTCGTCATGGCGCGCGGCGTCCAGCGCCCGGTTGTAGAAATTTAGCGTTTCGCTCATGGCAAACAGCTCTCGCGCGTGTGACGCTGCCAGCTGAAGCTGTTCCACCGCCTTATCCCACACACGCGCCGCCTCAAAGTGCGCAGCCAGGATCGCCGGCGTTTCACGTCCGCTCTCGTCCAGCGTCTCGGCAATCACGCGGTGCAAGACGCGGCGTCGCGCGCCGCTCAGATCGTGATAGACGACTTCACGGATCTTGTCGTGGCTGAAGTCATACTGGCGTCCCTCGTCGTCTTCGACAAAGAGCTGGCGCCGCATCAAACTCTCAAGCAAGTCCAACAACGAAGTAGCGCTTTCGCCGGTAATGGCCTGCAAGGTCTGAAAGTCGAAACTGCGACCGTAGACGGCGGCGACGTCCAGGATAGAGCGTACGGCCCGCGGCAACCGTGCCAGGCGGCTGCGCACTGCTTCGCGCAGCGCCTCGGGCAAGGACAGCTGCTGGTCGCCATGCAGCAAACCTTCGCTATCTACGCGCCAAACACCCGTCCCTTCGCGCGATAGCAGCCCCTGCTCGCGTAATGATTGCAGTATGGAGACCAGAAAGAAAGGGTTGCCCTCGGTTTCGCGGTGTAACCATTGGGCCAGCACCGGCGCGTCGGGCAAGGCGCCGGGCAGCTGCTGGACCAGTTCTTCGGCGTCACTACTTGTGAGGCGCGCCAGCGTGAGATGCTGTACACCTGGCTGACTTGCCAGACTCTGTAAGCGCGCTGCCAGCTCTTCATCTGCTGCCAACGCTTCTGTGCGGTAGGTCAGCACGAGCAGCACTCTTTCCTGCGGCGACTGGTGCGCCAGGTGCGTGACAAATAGTCGTGTCACCGCATCGGCCCACTGCAAATCGTCGATGACGACCAACAGGCCCCGGTCACCGGCTAGCACGGTTAATAATTGCGTGATGCTGCGGAACAGACGAGCCTGTCGCGCTTCCTCTAACCCACGCGGCAATCTTGGAAGGTCGGGGAAGCGTTGGGCGATGTCGGGCGCCAACAGGGTCAGTTCGGCCAACGTAGACGGCGCCAGCTGCGCCAGCGTCGTCGCCGGCCAGTTTACCAGCGCCTGATCGAGTAGGGCCATGACTACCTGGTAGGGCAATGATTCTTCACCCTGGTAACACTTGCCAAAAAGAACGCCTACACCGCGCTCGACGGCTATCTGCGCCGCTTCCTGAACCAGCCGGCTCTTGCCAATGCCCGGTTCGCCTTCGAGCAAGATCGTCTGCCCGGCGCCGGCGGAAACGTCGTCCAGGGCGGCAACGAGCGTATCTAGCTGTGCCTGGCGTCCCACGAAGGGGATGGGCAGGGGATCGACCTCCGACCCCTGACCGCCGACCGCCGATGCCAGGTAGCCGCTTGCCGCGACCACTCTATCGTTAGTCAGTTGTCCGCCATCTGCCGTCCGCCGTCTGCGGTCCGCCGTCGGTCCTGGAAGGGACTGGTTCCGAATTGCCTCATATAGCGCCACCGTCTCCGGCGCGGGCTCCACGCCCAGTTCCTCTTTCAAGATGCGCGCGCACTCCTGGTACTGGCGCAAGGCCGCCGCCGTCTGGCCCGACCAGGCGTAGAGGCGCATGAGCTGCCGTTGCGCCCCTTCGTGCAGCATATCCAGGGCCAACCAGCGGCTGGCGTAGGAAAGCGCCTCTTCAAACGCGCCGTGCGCGGTGTGCCACTCCAATAGTTGCTGGAGGGCGCGTCCATAGCCGCGGCGCAAGCGCTCAGTCTGGAAAAGTTGCCATTCGTCGAAGGCAGTGCTGTCCGTCAGCGTAAAGCCGTCCATAAAATCGCCTTTGTAGAGGTCGACGGCTTCTTCTAGCCACTGCACGCAGGTTGGGCAAAGGGTGTCTTGTGTCTCCCCATGCTCGTGGTCAGCAACAGCAGACAGTTTCTGGCGGAAATCCACAACGTCACAGCGTATGGCGTTGCTCTTCACCGAAATCAGGTCACGCTCAGTTCTTAGTATGTCCCCGCCCAGATCCTTCTGCAGGCGTGACAAATCGCGCCGCAAATTGGCGCGGGCGCTGGACTGATCTGATTCAGGCCACAACAGCGTCGCCAGCCCATCCCGGCTCTGCGCCTTGTCGCCGACCACCAGGTAAGCGAGCAGGGCCAGGCTCTTGCGCCGCCGCACGGTTACGGTCGCGTTTTCTTCTGAATTCAGACGCTCAAGACGGGGCGCGCCAAAGAGGAGGAACTGCAAGGAAGCCATGGGAGCATTGTAAACAAAAACGGCGCTCTTTGCAGCAGGAAACAGCTGTGGGACGCAACTGGATCGCTACGGGGACGCCGCGTGTCTATGATGGTAGCAGAACGACAAAAAAAGCAATTAGCCGCGTTCGATTGAACCGGGAAGGAACGAACCATGAAAGCAGTTGTCGGTTTCGAGCGTCGAGTTCTAGACAGGATGACCGGGCTGTTACCGGGACGTCGGGACAGTAGCAATTTGCGCCGTGAGCGCCGTCGGGCCGTGCGCCGCGCCTACGAGCAGTTTGCCCAACGCTATCCACGCTGGGCACAGTCGCTGTTTGACCAATACTTTGTCGAACACACCGCCGCCGATGTATTGACCGATGGCCTTATACGCCCCCGCGCCCTCGCCGCGGCCTGGACGCGCCAGCTACGCTACCGCGACGAAGCCACTCGCCGCCGCCACATCCGACAGATACTGCCCGTTGCGCAGCTATTTGTGCGCTTGGTGAGTGCGGAGATGGTTTAGGGGACTGGAGATTGGAGATTGGTTAATTAGAGATTGGTTGACTTTAATCTCCAATCTCTAATCCCTAACCTCCAACATCATCACTTCCTCTATATCGAACCTCAACCCCCCATGCGCCTCGCGCAGCGCCGCCTCTACCTCCTCCGGCGTATCGGCGCGGGCGAAGATGAAGCCCAGGTAGCTTTCGCCTTCTGGTAAGGGCTTGAGCATATTATTTAGAGGGGCGGTGATTTCGATTTCGCTGACGCCGGGCACTGCCTCGGCCTCCTCGACACCGTGGACTGCTTTCAGGAGCCCTGCGCCCGGAATGGGGATCATCATCACGCCCCGCGCCTGTTGCTTGCCCTCGGGGTCGTTCAGGTTGCCGGGCGGCAGCCCTACCGCCTGGCGCAGGATGAGGGTTTCCAGGGAAGTCTCCACGCCAAAGCGCAAGGTGCGCGAGCACAGCCCGCCGATAGAGCGACCGGCAATCTCCAGCAGCCACGGCCCCTTATCATTTACGCGTAGTTCGGCATGCACTGGCCCGCGCTGCAAACCCAGGGCGCGCGCCGCGTCTGCCGTGGCCTGCGCGATGGCCTCCTGGGTTTCGGCCGGCAGGCGTGAAGGGGTGACGTAGACCGTTTCTTCGAAGAACGGTCCTTCCAGCGGATCGGGTTTGTCAAAGAGCGCCAGCACCTGCAACTGTCCATTGTCCAACATGCCTTCCAGCGCCACCTCCACGCCCGGAAGATAGTCCTCCACCAGGTAAGGCAGTGGTTCCGAGGCGTCGTACAGGCTCTGCAGCAGGCGCGTCAGGCGCTCAATAGCGGCAATTAACTGCTGTGGATCGTCGGCGCGCATGACGCCCTGGCTGCCTGAAAGGCGCAAGGGCTTGACTACGCAGGGGAAATTGACCTCTTGCGCGACCTGTTGCGGATCGTCTGCGGTGCTGAAACGGCGAAAGGTTGGGACGGGAATACCGGCCTCGGCCATCAGGGCGCGCATGCGATACTTGTCGCGCGCTGCCTCCGCCGCCTGCGGCGCGTTGTGCGGCAAACCGAGCGCCGCGCTGGCCCGCGCCGCCAGCAGGCTGCCGCTGTCGTCTACAGAGAGAATGGCCTGCACCGGGCGTTCGCGGGCAAACGCGACCAGCCTCTCCGTTGCTGCTTCCGGATCGGAGAAATCGACGCCAAGGTAATCGTCTCCCGCCTGCGCCAGCGTCTTAGGCATATCCACTACGCGCACGACGTCGATGCCCAGCGTCTCCGCCGCCTGCAAAAAATCGGCCGCGCGGTACGTATTAGCCTTCATAAGCAGCAGAACGCAGCTGCTACCGTTCTTTTCTTCACCAGTCATGTAAATAAGTGTCAGGCGTCAAGTGTCATGTGTCAAGTAGCTCATACCCGACACATGACACTTGATCGTGAGACCTGACACTTAATTCGCCGACCTACCCAATAGGTAGATTGCCGATCGTGACGTTGGTTTGTAGGTAGCTGGCGTTTACCCAGCCTCGCGTGCCGTTGGGCAGAATGACGCGCACCCAGGTGCTCGCCGCGTTGCGGTGGGTGATCGTCACCGAAGTGCCGCGGTCAATGACCGTGAGCACACTGTGCTCAATACCGGGACCCGAGCGCACGTTAAGGCGTCCTGTGTTCACCGTGCCGTTGCCACTCTGTCCACTGTCGCCGCCAGTTTGTCCGGTCCAGACCGTCAGGCTGTTGACCGGTACACTGGTGCGCACGTAGCCGGCGTGCACCCATCCTTGCGTTCCGTTGGCGCGCGCGACCATGATCCAGTTGCCCGCCGCGTTGCGATAGCCCAGCAGGGTGAGCACTTCGTTGCGCGCTGCGGTTGCCACGACATTGTGATTTGTGCCCGGACCGCTGCGCACGTTGAGGAAGTAAGCGCCGGTCACCGTCGCCGTGCCCGTTCCACCGCCGCCCGTGGGCGGCGTGGTCAGGCGTTGCCAGCTCAGGTGCGCCTCGGCGAAGCCGGTGCGATCGAAGTACTCCATGCGCACGGGAACGGGTCCGCCGAACAGTTCTATTTCGCCGCTGTGGCTCTGAACTGTCTGCGCTTGCCATCGGTCGACGATCAGCTGGTTGTTGACCCACAGCCGCACGCCGTCGTCGGTGCGTACCGTAAACCGATAGCGTCCCGGCTCGAAGACCACGTTGCGCATCCAACGCGCGGAGAAGTTGTCGCTGTTGACGCCAGACATGGGGCTGCCTTCGCCCCAGTTGAAGTCGATGTTGCCGTCGTCGCGAACCGCGACGGGAGTGCCGCTCAAGGAGGCGTTGTTGAAGTATTCGCCGCGCCAGTTATTGATCGTTACCTGTA
>CAYSMQ010000063.1:7841-9813 GCA_964432035.1 uncultured Ardenticatenaceae bacterium | reverse complement strand
GTCGTCAGTTTGGGTCGTGAAACGATAGCGACCGCCGCCGAAGTTGACGTTGCGCGTCCAGCGCACGGAGAAGTTATCGCTGCTGACGACGTTCGGCGCGGGCGAACCGTTGCCCCAGTTGAAATCGACGTTGGCGTCATCGCGGATCAGTACGGGCGAGCCGGAGTGGCTGCGGTTGTTATAATATTCACCGCGCCAGTTGTTGATCGTTTCGGGCGACGCCGGACCCCAGGTCAACCGCGCAAAAGCCATATGCGTGTTGTCATAATATTGAACCCGGATACGGTGATCGCCGCCGCTCAGAGTGCGGTTGGCGGCAATCGTACGCATGGCCCCATCTTTCCAGCTGTCGATGATCAGCACGTCGTCGACCCACACGCGCATACCGTCGTCCATGGAAGCCGCGAAACGGTAGGTGCCCGCGCTAAAGTTCACCGTGCGCGTCCAGCGCGCAGAGAATCCATCATGATGGACCTGGCTGGCGGGCGAACCGTAGCCCCAGTCCCAATTCAGCTCGCGTTCGTCTCGCTCTAGCACCGGCGACCCGGAAAGCGACTTGTTATTATAGTATTGAGCTCGCCACACGTTATCTGCCGCCGCCGTCTCTGGCGCTGTAAGCGCCAACGTAGCCAGCATTAAGAGGGCGAAAAGACCGGCATGAAGTAATTTCTTGAGTGACATTGCAGTCCTCCTCTACGGATTTCGATTCTTAAAGAGTTAAGATCTGGATATTTGAATACGGCGGTGATAGACTACGAGCCTTGCCGGAGCGACCAGCAGCCTTGACGTCTAGCCCGCCTGTCTATAAAGATAGATCAGTCAGGGAGGAAGCGAATCAGTCAGAGGATGGAAGGTGTGCTTAGACTTTTGGCGGAGAAAAGGACTGGCCTGCTGCCCAGGGGTTTGTGGCGGCAGGTGTGGAGGGCCTCATGACAATCAAAGTGTTGTTGGCCGACGATCATAGCGTGGTGCGCCAGGGGTTGCGTATGTTTCTGGCGTTGGACGAGGAGTTGGAGATTGTGGGCGAGGCGAAGAACGGCGCCGAAGCCGTGCGTCTGGCGCGCGAGTTCGAACCGGACGTCGTTCTCATGGACCTGCTGATGCCGGAAATGGACGGCATCGCTGCCACGACCACCATCCGCCGCGACTTGCCCGATACAGAAGTGATTGCCCTGACCAGCGTGTTGGAAGACGAAAAGGTCTTTGGCGCCATCCGTGCCGGGGCCATCGGTTATCTACTCAAGGATACGGAAGCGGAGGACCTGCGTCGCGCCATCAAAGCGGCCGCCGCCGGGCAGGTGCAGCTGGCGCCGCAGGCCGCCGCGCGCCTGATGCGCGAAGTACGTCCACCGGAAAGTCCTGATGAACTGACGCCCCGCGAAACGGAAGTGTTGCAGCTCCTGGCGCAAGGTCTGGCAAATAAGGAGATCGCCCGCGAGCTGGGCATCGGCGAAAAAACCGTCAAGACGCACGTCAGCAACATTCTGAGCAAGCTGGGCGTCCTCAGCCGCACCCAGGCGGCCCTACACGCCGTGCGTATTGGTCTAGTTTCTGTGGATAACTGACGCCACGATCGTCTCCCAGAGCCAAAAGGAGAGACAATGCGCATTTTGTACAAACCGGCGAAGGGGCCCTTGGAAATGGATCTTCCTTTAGGGCGGCTACCCGCGGTGTTGGAAGACGAAGAGGGCATGGTGTGGGTCGATCTAAACGGCGACTCTGTTGACGATGCGCAAAAGGTTCTCTCAGAACACTTCGCCTTTCATCCGCTGGCCGTGGACGATGCCGTCAACGAGGTTCACTTGCCCAAGGTAGACGACTGGGGAGAGTATCTCTACCTTGTCGTGCGCGGTCTGGACTATGGCGATGGCAGCAAGCGACCCTTAATGCCGGAACTGGATATTTTTCTTTCGCGCCGTTACCTGGTGACGTTTCATTACGACGAGATACAGGCCGTCGATCGTATCTGGGA
>CAYSMQ010000063.1:5247-7741 GCA_964432035.1 uncultured Ardenticatenaceae bacterium | reverse complement strand
GCCGTACTCGACGACGGCGATCGCGTCTATTTCCGTGACATTTACGACCACATGATCCGCCTCTACGATCTGATCGACGGCCTGCGCGATCTGGTTATGGGCGCGTTGGACATCTACCTCTCGGCGCTGAATAACCGCATGAACGACATCATGAAAACGTTGACGCTGATCACGACGCTGTTCATGCCGCTAACCTTCATTACCGGCTTCTTCGGTATGAACTTCTTCCAGCCCGCGCTCGCGGAGCTGACGCCCTGGACAGGCCGCGTCGCCTTTGGCCTCGTCCTGTTGGCTATGGTGCTAGTGCCTACGGCAATGTTCTATTGGATGCGGCGGCGCGCCTGGATGTGATCTGCACCGACGTCTCTACTTCCCACACCCCGTCTAAATGCTAGACTGCTTCCTCCGGCGCTTGCTGGTCGCCCTCATGTTTCGAATTCTCGAATACGGCCCCGATGCGCTTGTCGATAATCTCGCTAAACCAGCGCGGCGAAAACGGTTGATCTTCCAGGCCAAGCGGAATATTGATGCGATCTTCTAAGCCCAGCTCGTGCCAGACGGCGATGGCTTCCTCACGGTAGCCGTTTGCCGCCTCATGCTGACCCTGGGCCAGGGCGATCCAGCTCAACGTGGACAGATTATCGGCAATGCGATCGCGCAACCCGATTTCGCGGTGCAGGGACAGACTCTTTTGCGCCAGCTGCTCAGCCTCCTCAAGCCGGTGCTGGTATAGGGCCACGTTGCTCAAGCCGTCCATCACCCAGCCAAACTGCCAGCGGTCGCCCAGCTCGCGGTAGAGGGCCAGGCTTCTTTCAAACCATTCGCGCGCCTCATTGTACTTTCCTGCAGCGAGCGCCACGTAGCCCATGTGACAGCGTAGGCCCGCCGTCCACCAACGATGACCGACGGCTTCGTACAGAGCCAGACTTTCCTCGAAATAGGCGCGGGCCTCGTCTAGATTGTCCGTGACGTCGGCCATCTTCATCAAGATGTACGCTTTTTCGCGGCGCACGTCACAATCCATCTTCTTTTCCAGCGCCTCATACGTCTCCAGAGCGCTCTCAAACTCGCGCCGCGCTTCGTCCCAGTTCTGTAGCAGGTAGCCAAAGTTGGCGTGTCGCGCTCTTAATGCGGTGACCAGGCAACGGTGCTCCGTTTCGCCTGCGGGCGGCGCCGGCTTAACCTGAGCCACCTGTTCTGCTGCCTTGCCGTAGAAGTCCTCTGCTTCGTGAATACGGCTGCGCCAGTAAAAGAAATGTTCCAGACTGTGCATGGCCTGGTCCAGACGTCCGACCTGTCCGTGCGCCACAGCCCAATTCCAGGCCGAAAACACATTGTCAATGTCGCACTCAATCGCCGCCAGCGCTTCCCGTTTGTTGCTGCCTTCGATGTCGCTTTGGTAGCGATACAGCGCGGCGCAGAAGTAGGCGGAATGCCGGTCGCGAACCTCTTCTGCGCGCCCCAAGTCCTCCAGCTTTTGCACGCCATACTGCCGCAGAAGGTCGTGCACCTGGTAGCGATCGTTCAGCGCCTCATACTGCAAGAGCGACTTGGCCACCAGCCGCCGCAAAAGGCGAAGAGAGATTTCACTGACCTCGCCGGCGGCGACCCGTTCGAATCCGCCGCGAAAGACAGAAAGCCGGGCAAAGGCGTCTTGCTCCTCTTCGGTCAGTCGCTGCCACGTTGTCTCGAAGACGGCGCGGATGCTGCGCTGCCGCTGCGGCACGTCGGGCTTATCTGTTTCCAGGAAGTCCAGGTTACGTTGAACTTCCTGGGCCACTTCTACCACAGGTAGAATATCCAACCAGGCGGCGGTCAACTCAAGCGCCAGGGGCATGCCCTGCACCATGCGGCAGAGTTGGGCCACGCTCGAAACATTGTCGTCGCGCAGCACAAAGTCCGGTCGCGCGCGGCGCGCGCTCTGCATGAACAGCTTCGTTGCGGCGTACTCTCCAATACTGCGCACGTCCGTGACGCCAACAGGTGCGTATTCCAACCCGTGCAGCGTCAACACGTGCTCTTCGCGCAGGTTCAGGCGTTCGCGAGACGTTGCCAGGATCGACAGGCCCGGCGCTTCACGCAACAGGTCGCTCACCAGCGGCAGGCCATCCAACAGGTGCTCAAAGTTGTCCAGAATCAACAGGAGGCGCCGATCGCGCAGATGATCTAGCAGCTGCTCCTCAGGTGTATGCGAGGCGGCTATGTTAGCGTCGAAGATCAGGCTCATCGCCTGGGCAATGGCCTGTGCTATTTTGCCGGCGCCGTCCAGAGGCGCTAGAGGCACAAAATAGATGCCATCTGCAAATTGCACCCCCGACGACGTTTGTTCTAGCAGGCCTTGCGCCGCGGCAAGCGCCAACCGCGTCTTCCCCATACCGCCCGGTGCCAGAATCGTCAACAATCGCGCCTCTGGATCGGCAAAAAAGGCGCCGAGGGCCGTCATTTCCCTATCGCGTCCGATAAAGGGCGTGGGAGGCGCCGGTAGATAGTGCGG
>CAYSMQ010000063.1:0-5147 GCA_964432035.1 uncultured Ardenticatenaceae bacterium | reverse complement strand
CCGCGAGCCTCTGCCGGCGGCGTTTCGGGCAGCAAGGCGTCCACGGCAACGCCGTCGCGAATGGCCTCCAGGACGGCAGCCAGGCGCCTCATCGTAGGCAGGCGTTGCTCCCGATCGCGCACCAGAATATGTTGCAGAAGCCGGGCTACTGGTTGTGGAAGGTGCGGGCGATCCCCTTGCAGATTGGGCAACGGACCGTAGAGGATGCTGGATAGGAGCGACGCGACCGGCTCTGCCTTGAAAGGGCGTTCCCCGACGAGCATTTCGTACAACATGACTCCGAAAGACCAGATGTCGCTGCGCGCGTCCAGCGTCTCGCCGCCGATGGCTTCTGGGCTCATGTAGGCTAGCGTGCCTAGAAAGGCCCCGTGCTGCGTCAGGCGCACGTTGCTATGTATCAGGCGCGCCAGGCCAAAATCGGTGAGACGTGGCGTGCCGTCCGTTGCCAGCAGCACGTTGTCGGGTTTGAGGTCGCGGTGAATAACGCCCGATTCATGCGCCAGGACCAGCGCGTCTGCCAGGGGAAGGGTGATGTCCAGCACCTGGGACAGCGGTAGCGCGCCTTCTGCGTCCAGAAGGTCGCGCAGCGACCCACCACCCACATACTCCATCACAATACTTTGCTGATCGTCTTCTTCGATAACGTCTAGCACGCGAATGATGTTAGGGTGGTTCAGCTGCTGTAGCAGTTCCCCCTCGCGTATAAAGCGCGCCACCATTTCGGCGTCGCTGGTAACCAGTTTGGCGTTGAGACGCTTAATGGCAACCGTCTCGTCCCGGACGAGATCTTCACCACGAAAAACTTCCGCATGGCCTCCGGCAAACACGCGTTCATGGCGCACGTAGCGCGATGCGCCGGCTCTTTCATCCTCTGGCCTGGCGTCCACGTCCTCTTCCGCCGGTTCTGGGGTAAAACGGCGCGTGCGAATGGCTTCGTAAAGCTCGGTCGTTTCTACTTCCGGCTCCGCGCCCAGTTCGTCCCGCAACAGTTGCACGCACTGTTCGTACTGGCGCAGCGCCGCCGCCAGACGGTCGGACGAGGCGTACAGACGCATTAGCAGCCGGTGGGCGGGCTCGTGCAGGGCATCGAGGGCCAGCCAGCGCCGCGCATGCTGGATGGCCTGGTCCCACGCGCGCTGCTGTTGGTACGCTCGCGACAACTGCACCAGGACGGCGGCGAGGGAGCGCCGTAGCTCTTCGGCCAGAAAGAAGCGCCATTCTTCAAATTCGGGCGCGTCGGGAAGGCTAAACCCGGCGAGAAAGTCATCGCTGTAGAGCTCGGCGGCCTCCTCCAGGCGTTGTAGCTGTTTTTGCGACAGCGTAGCGTCGGGGGCGCCACCGGGAAGCGAGTCGGCCACGATCTGCCGGAAGGCCTGCACGTCAATCCACACATCGGCCTCGTCATTGAGACGAATGATGTCCGATGTGGCTGTTAAGATGTCGCCTGCCAGGATGCTGTTTAACTCATAAAGCGTCCGGCGCAGACGACCGCGCCCCCCGCTCTGGTCGTAATCGGGCCACAAGAGCGTGGCTAGCGCGTCCCGCGTATAGGGTTGCCCGTTGACGACCAGGTAAGCGATGAGCGCCAGCGCCTTCTGCAACTTGAGAGGCAGGCTCTCGCCGTCCTGTTCGATACGAGGCGGGCCGAAAAAATGGAATTTAGTCTTCATGCCGCAAGGGGCTCGTGGCGACTAGCGAGCTGTGGATGGCTTAGGCATCCTATCGCCGGCCCGTCGCCTATCAACTGCCGTTACCCTTCGCCGGCCTCGGGCAGTGGATAACAGTTGCCGCTGTCGGCCTGGGCGCTGTGATCGGGGTTGGCGACGAGGATGCACATCTCCTCCGCGGCAGCGGGCCGGTCGGCTTCCGTGTAGCCGGTAAACGGGCGTGGGCCGCCGTAAACGAACCACGGGCCGCCTCCGGGCACGCCCGCCTGCTCGGGCGGCACGGTGTCGAAGAAAAAGTGCACGTGCATGCCCGGCAGCGTTTCTGTGAACTCAAACGTCTCGTATTCGACGACGTAGCGCCCACTCTCTAACGCAATATTGTTAATGCGCGAGAAGGGAATACCGGGCGGCACCGTAGGCCTTGGCGTGGATGTGGGTGTAGGCGTTTCCGTCGGCGGCAACGCCTCTTGCGTCGCCGTGGCAGCCCATTCCGCCGTCGCCGTTAGCGCCGTGTACTCTGCGTCAGTTGTTGCCTGCGCGTCCAGCTCTGCCTCGTATTCGGCGGTCGCCGTTAGCGCTGCGTACTCTGCCTCGGCTGTTTGCTCCAGCCCTGCTTCCTCAGCGTCCGCGGTACTCGCCGCGGCGGTCTCCTCGGCGCCCGATTCTAAAGCGACCTCTTCCGTGTCCGGCGTCTCGTCACCCGCGGCGACCGGCGTACCGTCGTCGCCGTTGTTACCGGCCAGCAGTCCGGAGTTGAGGAGAAGGCTGGCGCCGACGACACAAACGATGGCAAGCACGACGAGGCCAATGGCGCCGCCGATGAGCGCAGGGCGTTTGAGCAGGCCCGCGCCGCCGGCGCCCGAGGGGCTGGCAACGCTTGCTGGCGGCGCGTTTGCCGCCTCCGCCTCTCGTTCAACCGCGGGAGCTGCCGCCGGTCCTGTGCTGCCGCGCGCAGGCGTCTGTTGCTCTGGCGTGGGTCTCGCCTCTGGTTCTGATGGCTTGGGCTTTGGTGCGGGCTCGACGATCGTTTGCTGTGCAGCCGGGGCCGGCGCTGTGGCCGACAGGCCCGGATGTCGCAACATCTTGGCGATTTCTGACGCGCGACCAAAGCGTTTCTCCTTGTCCTTGTTTAGCGCCTTGGTGATGACCTGGAAAAGTCCGGGCGGCACTTCCGGACGCAACTGGCGCAGGTTGGGCACCGGGTCGTTGACGTGCATCATCATGATCGTCATTGCCGAGTCGGCTTCGAACGGCGCTCGTCCACCCGCCATCTCGTAAAGCAAGACCCCTAGCGAGTAGAGATCGGTTCGTTCGTCGATGCGCTCGCCCTTGATCTGCTCCGGCGACATGTAGCGCGCCGTACCCATGACGGCGCCGGTCGCCGTGTGCTGCGTGCCGCCCATGATTTTGACGATTCCGAAGTCCATGAGAACGGGATCGTTATTGACATTGAGCATCACGTTCGCCGGTTTAACGTCGCGGTGGATCATGTTACGACTGTGCGCGTAGTCCAGGGCGTCCGCCAGCTTGGCGCCAACGCTGATCGCCTTCTCGATGTCCATGCGCCGGTCGTTTTCGTGCAGGCGCTTCAGGCGGTCCTGCAACGTCTCGCCTGGCACGAACTCGAAGACGATGTAATACACGTCGTCGTCATGGTCGAAGTCGAAAACTTGAATGATGTTCGGATGCCGCAACTGCGCCACGGCCCGCGCTTCTTCTTCGAAACGACGCACAAATTCCGGGTCCGTGGAAAGGTGGGGGTGGATTAGCTTGACAGCCACAACACGGTTCAAGTTCTCGTCCATGGCCTTGTAGACGGCGGACATGCCGCCCTGGCCCAACATCTCTTGAATCAAATAGCGTCCGCCGAGTTTTTTACCGATCCAGGTTGGTCTGCTCATAATAATTCTCCACTACTCAATGAGCCATAAAAATGCATTGTCGTATTGACAGGTCGTCGTCCCGGACTCGTTTAGGCCTACGAAGGCCACGAAGCCGCGTTCGTATGGAATCGACGGCGTGACGTCGCCGACGTGGACGCCGTTGCTATAGAATGAAAATGTGTTGCCGCGACCGACGACGACAAAGCGGTTTGTCGTGTCGTTTTGCCACTCGAAGTTGGGATCCAATGCATTTATATTGATGTCCGTAATCTCGTTCTGGACAACTTCGCCATCTTGCATGATGGTGAAGAACAGCTCGCCCGATCCGCCACGGATCACGAGCGCAATATATTGATCGTAATTTCCCTCAGGGTCGCCGTCTGAACGCAGCACGTAGCCGCAGCCGGCTGTACCAAAGCGCGTGTTCCAGGTGATATCCGAGGCCAACACGAAATCTTGCGCTACGGTGGCGATGTTCTGATTGGCGTACGTGTAGCTCAGATATCCGCTGGCTTGAATGGTGACCGGCGGGTGGATCCAGGCCATGCGACCCTGCGCCGTATCGACGCCATAACCGGGCAACTCTGCCAGGAATGGCGCAACCGCTGTCGCCGTCGCCGCGTTACTGGCTGTATTGGCTGCCGTCTGTGCCTCGGTGGTCGCCGTGGCGCCCACGCTGCGCGCCGTCGCTGTGGCCTGCGCCGCCGCCACGTTGTCGGCGACCGCCGGCGTCTGGGTCGCTTCTACTTCCACGATCTCCACAACCTCGGTCGTTGGTGTCGCGACGTTACTCTCTGCCAGACGTGTATTAAGCGCGACGACCGTCGCCGTGGCGTCCGCATCCCCACCGCCCGGCAAGCCGCAGGCCAGTATTGGCCCTGCCAACGTAACCAAGAATATTAAATAGATCCTTTTTCTCATGCTATCACTTTTATTAACTGATTCACCCGGCAAGCTCCGAGAAATCGGATGTCTTTTCTGAACCACTACCGACTCGCGTCGCCTTTAGAGACATCCGATTTCTTGAAGACCAAACTTATCGAGGGCCCTATCGATGGAGCTGCCTGGAAATACTAAGCCAGATCCTTCCGCTTTTGCAGCACCAGGATGCCTGCAAACAGAACGACGATGATGATGCTCTGTGCTACCCAGGTCATTACAAGCCTGCCCCAATAAGCGCTGCTGTCATTCTTATTAACGAAAGTCCAGCCAAAATCCTGATCGAATTGTCGAATCATGCTTTCTGCTGGAACGACAGCCGAGAGCCGTTCGCCTTCCCAGGTAGCGCGCTCCGTCTGGTAATCGAACACCGATTCCTGATAATCTGCCAGACGCGCCTGGTAATCGTCAACCGTTGCTTGGTACTCGCGTAGCGACTCCTGGTAGCTGTTTACCTGCTCCTGATACGCATCCAGCTCGGCTTCGGCAATCTGTGCCTGCGCCTGGTATTCCTCAAGTTCCGCGCGGTATGCGGACTGGATCGTTTCCACTTCTTCCTGCCAGGCTTCCAGATCGTCAAAGTAGTTGGCCATCGCCACCTGATCCGCCTCATCTTCTGGTCGCTCGGGTTGCGGCGGCAACTCCGGCTCTTCAGGTT
>CAYSMQ010000062.1:0-16348 GCA_964432035.1 uncultured Ardenticatenaceae bacterium | reverse complement strand
TGGGGATGAAGCTCGCCAGATCGCCGGGCTCGAACTGCGAGAAATCGTACACCCCGGTATCCGAGGAGTTGTTGGCATTGGTCGCGGACGGGAACACGCTCGGCGTGACGTAGGGCGTCGTCCTGGACTTACCCAGCGAGGTGAAGTTCCCGACTTCATCGGGAATGGGTTCGAAATCCACCTTGTCGTTCTCGAACAGCAGCAGGGTATCGGCATCCCGGGTGTCAATGGCGCTGTCGGGGACATCATGCCGGGTCAGGGACGAGGCCCGCTCACCCAGGGTCTGCTCGGACATCTCGAACTTGGCGAGCGCATTGAACTGGTCGTTGGGCGTCCATTCCAGCATCACCCGGCCGACCTGCATGTTCCGTTTCGGGAAGTTCTCGTCCGACAGGATATCCCGCATATAGCCGCTGGTCTCATCATGGCGGGCCGCCACGCGGATCCCCAGGGTCTCAGTGAGGGGACCGCCGACCGCGCCTTCAAAGGTCATGCGGTCGTTATTCCCGCCTTCGGCCATGAAGTCCGCTTCCCATTGCGGGGTCGGCTTGTTGCTGATGACCCGGATGGCCCCGGCCCGGGCGTTCTGACCGAAATACACCGGCTGCGGGCCGCGCAGGATCTCCATGCGCTGCACGTCCAGGAAGGTGCCCCGGATCTGCGAGATGCGCCCGAAGTGCAGCCCGTCAACGAAGATGGGCGTAGCCTGTTCATGCACCAGGTTTTTACTCTGGGTCCCCTGGCCGCGGATTGACACGCCCTGCAGTTCGAAACTGGTTTCAATGATCAACCCCGGGGCGTAGGTCGCCAGCTGATCGAGGTTACGCAGGCCCTGCGAGGTCAGGTCATCCCCGGAAAAAGTCTCGATGGAGATGGGTACGTCCTGCAGGCTTTGCTCCCGACGTTGTGCTGTCACAACAACTTCTTCCAGGGCCATACCTTGCGCAGGCTACCGATCATGAGTCCCGTGAGCAGCGCCACCGTGGTATCGTGGTACCTCTCGAAGAGGCGGCCCAGAATCTGGGCAAAGGTCACCAGGCCAATGGCGGCGCCGGCAGCAACGAGCGCCAGACTTAGAATGTCGCGCTGTGTGACGGCGCTGAGCACAAACTGGTACTTGCCGAGAAGCAACAAGATGAAAGCGCCGGAGACGCCGGGCAGAATCATGGCACAGATGGCAAGCGCGCCGCTGAGAAATAGAAACCACCACGTTTCGGGCGTCTGCACGGGCACGAGGCCCACGAGCATGAAGGCGCCGACGGCGCCGGCGACGAGGGCCAGCGCTCGTTGCAGGGTCCACTCGCCGACGCGTTGTGCTACAACGAAGACGGAGGCAAGCACCAGGCCGAAGAAGAAACTCCACAGGAAGACGGGATGGTTGACGAGCAACCATTCCAGCGAGTGCGCCAGGGTGAGTATGGCAAGACCGATACCGGCGCCCAAGGATAGCAGAAATTTCCAGTTGGCCATCTCCATCGCGTCTCGTATGCGCAGGCTGAGAACGGCCTTGATGAAACGCGGTTCTCCGAGCGTGCGCAGAGAGTTGATTAGCTCCTCATAGATGCCCAGGATGAAAGCCATCGTGCCGCCAGATACGCCGGGCACGACGTCGGAGGCGCCCATAAACACGCCACGCATGACCAGTCCTAAATAATAACGCAACTTAATAACTCCTTAGGGGATTGAAGTCTGCTAAAAATTGAGGGCAAAGCCCATAGAGAGCGGGTCAGTTTTCCGGGGAGTGGCATAACTTCGTCAGATGGCGTTGTGTTTTGCGCGCCGCCCGTGCGCTCGCCCACGCACATATTCCACAACCATAGGCAGGATGGAGATGAGTATGATCGCCGGAATGACGATCTCGAAATTGTGGCGCACAAAGGGGATATTGCCGAAGTAGTAGCCTAAAGATATGAAAAGACCAGTCCAAATCAAAGCGCCAAAAACGTTATAGAAGATGAAACGACCGTAGGGCATGGCGCCCACTCCGGCGACGAATGGCGCAAAGGTACGCACGATGGGCACAAAACGGGCCAGCACGATGGTTTTTCCGCCATGTTTTTCGTAGAAGCCCTGCGTGCGCTCCAGATGCTCTTTCTTTAGAAGGCGATAATTTTTCTCAAAGGCCGGCGTCCCTATGTAGTGCCCTAGCCAATAGTTCACCGTGTCGCCCAGCACGGCGGCAACAAAGAGCAGGACGAAAAGGAAAAACACCCTGAGCGAACCAAGCGCGGCGAAGGTGCCGGCGGCAAAGAGCAAAGAATCGCCGGGCAGAAAGGGCGTGACCACGAAACCGGTTTCCATGAAGATGATCAGAAATAGGAGCCCGTAGGTCCACGCGCCGTAGTTGGTGATGATTATGTTGAGATGCTCGTCAATATGCAGAAAGATATCGACGACGAACTGTATCGTTTCCATGTTTTCCTCTCGAATCGACACTATGCCAATCCAAGAGAAGAATTATAACACAGAGGGCAAGCACGGCTAAGGGAGGCGTTAGTACCAAATACGGCGCCCTCTGAGACTTCTAGTCCCTATCGTTTGCGAAAAAGCTCGCGCACCACGATTTCGCGCTGAATCTGGCTGGTTCCCTCGTAAATCTGGAAGATTTTTACGTCGCGCATTAGCTTTTCGACGGGATACTCTGCCATGTAGCCATAACCGCCAAATACCTGTACGGCGTCGGTGGTTACGCGCATAGCGGTGTCGGCGGCAACCGCTTTGGCGAAGGCCGTGCTCACCGTGTTGTCCCCGCTACTTTCGAAGTCCCAGGCGCACTTCCAGACAAGCAGTCGAGCAGCCTGCACTTTGGCGGCCATATCGGCAATCATGTGGCCGATGGCCTGGTGTTGCCACAGCACCTTGCCGAAGGTGACGCGTTCTTTGGCGTAGCCAATCGATTCGTCCAGGGCACGCTGAGCCACGCCGACGGCGCCGGCGGCAGTCGCCGGGCGGCTGCGATCGAAAACCTTCATGGCGATCATGAAGCCCATTCCTTCTTCGCCGAGCAGGCAGCTTTCGGGCACTTTAACATTGTCAAAGACGACTTCCGCCGTATCCGACGCGTGCTGGCCCATCTTCTCGAACGGTTGGCCCACGCTGACGCCTTCCAGGCTGCGATCCACAATGAAACAGCTCATGCCCTTATGCCGCACTTCGGGATCCGTATAGGCGAAGACGGTGTAGAAATCGGCGACGGTGGCGCCGGAGATGAACGTTTTGCTGCCGTTGAGTACGTAATGGCCGTCGGCTTTGCGCGCCGTGGTCTTGATGCCCGCTACGTCGGAGCCGGCCTCCGGTTCAGTGGCGCAGTATGCGGCCATTTCGCCGTCTAGCATTCGGCCACAATATTCTTGTTTCTGTTCCTCGTTGCCGGCAATGAGGATGGGCAAGATGGCCAGGCCGTTAATGGCCAGCGCTGTGCTGATGCCCGAACATCCCCAGGCCAGCTCTTCCTGGACGATGACCTCGTCCACCAGGCTAAGGCCCAGCCCGCCGTACTCTTCGGGAATGTTGGAGGCGGTAAGTCCCAGCTCCTGCGCCTTCTTGACGACGGGCCAGGGATACTCGTGCGTCTTGTCGTAGTGCTCGGCGACGGGCGCGATTTCGTTGCGTGCAAAGTCCCGCGCCAGTTGTTGCAGCATTTTCTGCTCGTCGCTTAGGCCAAAACCAATGGTCTGTTCGTTAACGTCTGGCATGCTGTTGCTCCTTATGGTTTTCCCCCTTAAGCTTCTGCATACTCTTCGGACCGCAGGTCACGTTTCAATATCTTGCCGGTGGCGTTCATGGGCAATGTATCGCGGAATTCAACGTGGCGCGGATATTTGTAGTCGGCCATGTTTTCTTTGGCCCAGGCGCGAATTTCGTCCTCGGTCACATCCTCATCTTCCTCTTTGGGAACGATGAAGGCCTTTACTTCTTCGCCGTACTGATCGTGCGGCACGCCCACCACGGCAGCCAGGCTCACGGCGGGGTGTGACATGAGCACTTCTTCTACTTCGCGCGGATAAACGTTGAAGCCGCCGCGGATGATCATATCTTTGACGCGATCTACAATGTAGATGTAGCCGTCTTCGTCCATGCGTCCGATGTCGCCGGTGTGTAACCAGCCGCCGCGCAGCGCTTCTTCGTTGGCCTCGGGCTTATTGTAATAGCCCTTCATGACGTTGTGCCCGCGGATGACGATTTCTCCCAGTTCCCCTTGCTCCACGTCCTCGTCGTACTCGTCCACGATGCGCACATCCACGCCCCACACGGGCAGGCCGACGGAGCCGGGCTTGGCGGGACGGTCCAGGCGGTTAAACGTAGCCACCGGGCTGGTCTCGGAAAGGCCGTAGCCTTCGAGAATCGTGACGTTGAAGCGTCGCTCAAAGCCGCGCATGACTTCTACAGGCATGGCAGAGCCACCGGAAACGGCGAGTCGCAAATTGGAAGCGATTTTCTCTAGATCATATTTTTCCGCATCGGGATAGTTGAGCAGCGCCCAGTACATGGTGGGCACGCCGGCAAAGATGGTCACCTCGTCCCGCTGCATAATGCCCAGGGCATCGCCGGGATCGAAGCGGGGGAGAAGGGTGATGGCCGCCTGCGAGTAGAATCCGGCGTTCATCTGCACCGATTGGCCGAAGGAGTGAAACAGAGGCAATGCGACCAGGTGCACATCTTCCCCCGGGCGCACCTCGTACATATTATCCGAAATGCGCGCGTTCATGAGCATGTTCATGTGGCTCAACTCTGCGCCCTTGGGTTTGCCCGTTGTCCCGCTGGTATAGAGGATGACGGCGGTATCATCGCTACTTGTCTGCACCGTAGGATAATATTGTGGCTGGTTGTGGATGAGCATGCCTAGGGTGCGCGCGCCCTCGATAGGGGACTCCGCCGCCGGATTGGCGGTGATGACGATAAAGTGCTCACAATTATCGGCCTGCTGGAACCCACCGTGGCCCATCTGGCCCATGGGCAGCTGCTCGGTGCCTTCGAAACAGAAATAGGCTTTGGCGTCGGAATCCTGCAAATGGTAGGCGATTTCGCGCGATTTTAATAGAACGTTGAGCGGTACGACTACAGCGCCCGCCTTCAAAATGCCGTAGTAGACGATGGGGAAATAGGGCAGATTAGGACAGGAGAGTGCAACTTTGTCTCCAGGTTCAATGCCCAGGTCGGTGAGCGCACCGGCTACCTGATTGGCGGCGACGTTTACGGCAGCGTAAGAGAGCTTCGTCTCATTGAAGATGACAGCGGTGTTATCTGGGGCCTCGCGCGCGCTATCCTCAAGCAATACAGCCAGGTTTAACATGATCCTCCCTCCTAAATTATTCTTACTTCGCTAAAGCTTACTCTTCTTCTTGCAGAGCGAAGCTGTCCGACTCCTGCGCCTGTGGTTCCGGTTCGGTAACCGGCTTCTCAGGTTCTGCCAGCGCCATGGGCTCTTCGGCCTGGCTCTGCTGCTCTACCTTGGCCAGGTCCACGGTCATCCTACCATCCTCCTGGCCTTTGTCGACAATTGCGTCCTGGTAAATCGTACGGCTTTCGGCGACCGGTCCTTCTACAAAGACGCGGGAAAGCGTGAAGCCGACGACGCGGGCCTCTTCGTCAAGAATAGCATCGCCAACGACGCCCACCCGGGTGCCGCCGGTGGTGTCTACTTCGCGGCCTTGCAGCTTGTCCAGGCGCAGCCAGCGCTCGGATGCAGGATAGTCCTTGTCGTCGGTGACAACATCAGCGGACCGCGACAGGACAAAGTCAACGCCAAACACGGCGATGTCCTCGCGCCGGATGAGCAGCGAGCGACGGCTGATGAGACCTTCTTTACCCAGGTGCACGCCCGCCAACCACTCCAGGCTCTCATCAAGATACACGTCACGTACAGCGCCAACAAGGCGGCCCTCGTCGATGCTTACAACCGACTTACCGATCAGATCTTTGCTATTGCGCATGATTTTCTCCACCACATCAAATAGAGGGGAATACGGTTACTGATAATTATACATGTCCTGAGCGGTTCTGAAAATCTTTCTGTGATGAGCCATGTGGATAAAGCTCATCCTTTTTTTGTGAATTTTGGTACTATCCGCATTTGGCGTCTGCTTCTATGATGATGGCTATGATTAACATTTCTGGCGTTGGTGACCGGCGCTGAAAGGATCCATCGTCACCGGCTGGTGAACACACCTCCTTGCAAGTAGGATGCGGAACGTCGCCGGTTACCCGCCAGAGTCGGATGTACATCATATGAACCCGGCGTCAGAGCTGTCGTCATTAGATCGTATAAGAAAGGCAGAGGCTGAGGCCACGCGCAGCATCGCCAAAGGGCATGAAGAAGCGGAGCAAGTAATACAAAGCGCCAAAGAAGAGGCGCGGGCAATCGTGGAGCAGGCACGGGCTGTGGGCCAACGGGAGGGACAGGAGCAATATCGCCGGCTCATCTTACAGACTCAAGACGAAGTTCGGGCGATCGGGCAGCAAAGCAAGGAGCGGACAACGCAGTTAGAAAATGCGAGAGAAAGCCATATGGACGTCGCCGTTCGCCGCATTGTGGAACAGGTCACTGCCGCAGGGAATGACGAACGATGAACGTCACAATGGCGCCGCTCCAAGTTGTCGGTCTCAAGAGTGACCTGCACCATACCGTTCGGGCGCTGCGCCGCGCCGGCTGCGTGCAAATTGACGACGTGTCAGAGTCGCCGGCCGTCGTGGCGCGTCCGCTTTCACTGGACCGCGAAACGTTGCGCGCGCAGGAAGAGCTTGGCGTCCTCCTTGCGCGCATTGATGGCCTTTTAAGCACGCTGGGCATTGACGCGCAACGGAGCGAGACGCCCGCCAGCGCCGGGTGTGTGGAAGCAGCGCAGGAGGGTATAGGGGAGCTCTTGCCACGCGTTCAGGAACTGACGTCCCGCCGGGATGCGCTACGCGGCGAGTTGTCATCCCTGCCCCGCTACCAAAATACGTTGCGCAAGTTGCTGCCTATTATGCCCGAAGCGGCACAGAAGAAAGGGAATGTGACCGTTGGCGTACTGGTGAGTCGCGATCATGTGGGTGTATTGGACGCTCTGGGCAGGCGCATACTGGATGTCACCGGCGGGCGGGCGGAGATAGTGGCCAGTGATGTCGAACCGGCCGCGCGCGCCATGCTGGTCGTGTTTCCCGAGAGGTTCGCGGAGGAGATTGAAGATATTCTGGGGCACGAAGACGTGTCCCGTTTGCGGCTGCCATCGCGGCTGGGTGATGGTCCACCGAGCGTTGTTTTGGAGAAGTTACAACGCCGCATGAGCGCCATACCTGAGGAAATCGGTCAGATAGAAGCTGCACTCGAGGAAAAGGCGTTGCGCTGGAAGGATCGACTACTACAGTGGCGCGACGCGCTGCGCGAAGAGATGGAGACGAATCAAGTGCTCTCGCAGTTTGGGGAGACAGAGGCCACGTTTGTACTCGCCGGGTGGGCGCCTGACTCAGAATTCGAGCACGTTCAGAAAAGGCTGAGAGAAGAGGTTGGCGAGACTGTGCTCGTGGAACGGCTGGCGATGACGCCGGAGATGCGAGAGACGGCCCCTGTCCTTCTAGAGAATCCCGCGCCGGCGCGACCGTTTGAGAGCCTGGTCGGTTTACTGGCGCTGCCGCGTTACGGACACATGGATCCGACCCGCTTGATGGCGCTCTTTATGCCTATCATTTTCGGCATGATCCTGGGCGACGTGGGGTATGGGACCTTACTGCTGATTCTGGCGCTGGTTTTGAGACGACGCTTCGAACAGGGCGTGGCGCGGGACCTGCTCACCGTATTGGCTATCGGGTCGGGTTGGGCCATTGTCTTTGGCTTTTTGTTTGGGGAGTTGTTTGGAACGCTTGGCGAAAGTATAGGCTTGCACGCGCTTTGGTTCGACCGCGCCAGCGCCGAACATGTGTCGTCGCTTCTGATCATGAGCCTGGTTGCGGGCGCGGTACACGTGACGCTGGGATTGATACTGGGTGTTTGGGAGGCCGCAAAAGATCGTAGCCGCTCCCATTTGTTGGAACGCGGCGGTATGTTGTTGGGGTTAATCAGCCTCTTCCTCATCGTCGGTGTGGCGACAAACTACGTGCCACAGGGATTTATGACGCCGGCGACGGCAGGATTGATCGTGGGTATCGTCCTACTGGGCAGTTCGTTAGGCTGGCTGGGCATCATTATGGGTCCGATCGAGTTCATCGGGCTGATCGGTAACGTTCTTTCTTATTTGCGCATTGCCGCCATTGGCCTCGCCTCTGTTTATCTGGCGAAGGTAGCCAATGACGTTGGCGGTATGGCGGGCAGCCTCGTCGTGGGCATCATCATCGCCGTGTTGGTCCACACGCTTAATCTGGCGCTCGCGGCCTTCAGCCCCACGATACACAGTTTACGTCTGCACTATGTGGAGTTCTTCCGCAAGTTCTATGAAGGCGGCGGACGCCCATACCGGCCATTCCGCAGCACACTTCGAGATTAAGATTAATGAGAGGAGATTTGGATATGGAAACTTCAGGATTGGGACCAGGTCTGATCGCAATTGGCGCCGGACTGGCTGTTGGTTTGGCAGCCATTGGTACGGGGCTGGCGCAGGCGCGTATTGGGTCGGCAGGCGCCGGCGTGATCGCTGAAAAACCGGAAGCGCTCGGGGCCATCATCTTGTTGGTCGCCATCCCCGAGACGATGGTCATTCTGGGCTTTGCCGTGGCGGCTATGGTGCTGCTCCTGGGCGGTTGAGATGAGCCTGGAGGCAATCCTGGTTGCCATTGAGACTGCGGGCCGGGAAGAGGCCGGCGCCATTGTGCAACAGGCACAAAGTGAGGCGGCGGCAATTATCGAGGAAGCGCAACGCGAGGCACAACGCGTGCAGCAAGACGCCCGCGAGCGGGCAGTGACGCCCGCATACCGGGAACGGGCGCGCATTCTGCACCGCGCACGCCTGGAAGCCTTGCGCACCGTTGGCGACGCGCGAGAGACGGCTATCAACGCCGTGCTGGCTCAGACCCGCATCATGCTGTCGCAAATACGCTCGACGCCGGCGTACCCCAGCATCCTACGCCGGCTCGCCGAGGAAAGCCTGGCAGAGCTAGAACGCTCTCTGGAGGATCCCGGCGCAGCGCACCTGGAAATTGACACCCGTGATAAGGCCCTGATGGCCGAGATTATCAAGAGCCTTGGTCTACAGGTACCCATCAGTTGCACACTGGAATGTTGGGGCGGCCTTGTCGTCAGCAGCCAGGATGGGCGTATTGTGGTAATCAATACTCTGGAGAGTCGCCTGGAACGCGCCTTGCCCTTCTTACGGCGCGACCTGGCAGCGCTGCTGGAGAATGGAGGTGCCTTACGGCCGCATTCGACTACGGAAATGCTCGCCTACGGGCAATGAAATCCCGGCTGTTGAGCCGGCGCGAACTGGAAACGCTTAGCGAAGCCGGGAATCCACAGGCGCTCATTGCTGGCCTGGCCAAAACGCCGTACCGGCGTTCGTTGGAGGCAGCGTTGGTTAGGCTGGGCGGCCGGGAAGCTATTGTCCTGGCGATGCGCGAAGAGCTGGAAAAGACGGTTGACAGCCTGCGCCGCTTTTACCGGGGGGATGCCGCCAAGATGGTGGCCTTGATCCTGCGCGCCTACGATGTGCGCAATCTGAAAGCCGTGTTGCGCGAGCTGAGTAGCCCGGCGACGCCCGATGACCTTGCGGCGGCCCTGTCGCCCACCTTCGAGCTGTCGACGGATGTCCTTTATGAGCTGGCGCAAGCTGCCAGCGCGCGGGCGGCCATCGACTTGCTCGCCAGCATGGGACTGCCCATGGCGGCTCCACTCATACGCCTGCGCAGCGAGCGTCCGGGTGCAGCGACAACGGAGATGGAACTACGACTGGAGCAATGGTATTTCGAAGAGGCGTTTACGTCCCTCGAGGAAATAGACAATGAAACGCTATGCGAAGCGTTGCAATTGGAGGCGGATCTGGTGAATCTGCAAACTGTGCTGCGTCTGGCGGCAGCGCCGGACGAGCAGGACGTGTTGCAACAGGGATTGGGCGCCGGCGATGTGACGCTTCTCTTTGTGGGACCCGGTCGCATCCATTACGACCTGTTGGCGCAAGCCGCCAGGCAGCGCACCGTATCCGACGCCGTCTTGCTGCTGGCGGACACGCCCTATGGCGCGACCCTTAGTGTTGCCATGGAGAAGTATGGCAGCAGCAGTCGCCTCAGTCACTTTGAGAAGGCGCTTCATGCGTTGCGTCTGGCGAGGCTGGCGCGCTTGATTGCCAGGCAACCACTGGGCATAGGGTTGCTGCTGGGATACCTGGCGCTGAAAACGAATGAGGTTAACAACTTACGCTGGATTACCAACGGGATCTTTCTGGGCATGAAACCGGCGGCGATCCGCGAAGAATTGGTGCACGTTCCATGAGTCGTCTACTGGTTATCACCCAGCCGACCCTCGTGCCGGGCTTCCAGTTGGCGGGCGTGGACGCCTTTGGCGCACCAGACGTGGAAACGGCGGAGGAGCTGATTCAAGAATGGCTGGCGCAAGGCGAAAGGGGCTTGCTGGCAATCGACGAAGGAATTTTGCAGAGCATGGATGCCCAGGTCGTGGCGCGGTTGGACGCTGCAGAACAACTACCCTACCTGGCTATTCCCGGCGGGGGATCTAGCGATCAGCCGGTGACGCGCCAGCAGCGGCTGGCGACGATGCTCAGGCGAGCGATAGGTTTTCATATTACGTTCAAAGGAAGTGAGGCCGACAGTGAGTGAAATGGTTAAGGACGGCGAGCCGGGACGCATTACACGTATCGCCGGGCCGGTGGTCGCCGCCAGCCATCTAACGGATATCCGTCTTTCCGACGTCGTGCGCGTGGGCCACCTGGGGCTCACCGGCGAAGTCATTCGCGTCGACGGGGACAGCCGGTCGGCGGGCGACGTAACGGCGACGATTCAGGTCTATGAAGAGACGACGGGGATTGGCATCGGCGATCCGGTGTATAAGACAGGTATGCCCCTGGTTGTGCACCTGGGACCCGGACTGCTGGGGTCGGTTTATGATGGCCTACAGAGACCGTTAGAAGTTCTGGCAGACGAAGGCGGCGCGTTCATTCAGCGTGGCGCCAAAGCCTCGCCCCTCCCAGCAGAAAAAGTGTGGTCGTTCAAACCCAACGTGACAGAGGGACAGCAAGTCAATCCTGGGGATGTGCTCGGCACGGTGCAAGAGACTGAAAATCTGGAGCATCGTATCATGGTCCCGCCAGGGAAAGGGGGGCGCGTGACCACGATCCATGCCGGCGCCGCGCGGGCGGATGATATTGTTGCCGTCATCGACGCCCAAAGCAACCACGGTGGAAAACAGTATGAAATAAGTTTGACGCAGCGTTGGCCTGTGCGCCAACCCAGACCGGTGCGCACGTGGCTCGATCCGCGTGAGCCACTGCTCAGCGGTACACGCATTATTGACGCCCTCTTTCCCATCGCCAAGGGCGGCTCGGCCATAATTCCGGGCGGCTTTGGCACAGGAAAAACGGTAATGGAGCACAGCCTGGCGCGCTGGTGCGACGCCGATGTCGTCGTTTACGTCGGCTGCGGCGAGCGCGGCAATGAAATGACTTCGGTGCTGGAGGAGTTTCCAGAATTGGATGATCCGCGTACGGGCGCGCCGCTGATGGCGCGCACGGTGCTCATTGCCAATACGTCGAACATGCCGGTCGCGGCGCGAGAGGCCAGCATTTATACGGGAATCACTATTGCCGAGTACTACCGGGATATGGGCTATAGCGTGCTCCTGCTGGCGGACTCTACTTCCCGCTGGGGAGAGGCGTTGCGCGAGATATCGGGACGCCTGGAAGAGATGCCCGGCGAAGAGGGCTATCCCGCGTACTTGGCTGCCCGTCTGGCGGAGTTCTACGAGCGGTCGGGCAGAGCGGTCTGTCATGGGACCAACAACACGAGCAGCAGCGAGTATCGCGTGGGATCGGTCACCATTGTCGGCGCGGTCTCGCCGCCGGGCGGCGATTTCTCGGAACCGATGACGCAGAACTCGATGCGCGTGACCGGCGTGTTCTGGGCGCTGGATTACGATCTATCTAGGCGACGCCATTTTCCGTCGATTAACTGGATCCGCAGTTATTCGCTCTACGATTTCGACCAGTGGTTCAGCAATCAGGTCGCCAGTGATTTTACCGAGCTGAAGGTGCAGGCCATGACATTGCTGCAGCGAGAAAGAGAACTTCAGGAAATTGTACAGCTGGTGGGTCCCGATGCGCTTCCCGAACGAGAGCGCGCCGAGCTGGCTGTGGCCCGTGTGTTGCGCGAGGACTTTCTGCAACAGTCTGCGTTCCACGAAGTTGATCGCTATTGCCCCATTGACAAGGCGTACTGGATGCTGAAAACATTTATGACCTTTCACGGAAGGACGATGATGGCCATCGACGCCGGCGTATCGCTGGAACGCATCAGCGCATTGAGCGTCGTCGAAGAGCTGGGTAGATTGAAAGAAACGCCCGTGGAGCAGGCCGTTGAACGGGCTAGAACGGTGCTAGAGAAGGTCCATGCCAGCTTTGACGAATTAGGAGTAAGGGCTGATGTTTAAGGAACAGCGTTCGACTCCGGGTCCCAGGCTGTTCACAAAAGAGTACCATACCGTCTACCAGATAAGGGGCCCCTTGATTTTTGTGGAGCGTATTGCGGGCGTTGCCTACAATGAAATGGTGGAAATCGTGGGCCCTGACGGCGCGCCGAGATTGGGGCAGGTCTTGGAGGTGGATGGTCAGCGCTGTATGGTGCGCCTTTTTACGGGCACCAGTGGCTTAGATCTGAAGCGCACGACGGTGCGCTTTACGGGCGATATCGCGCGTCTGGACGTGTCTCTCTCTATGCTCGGCCGTGTATTTAACGGCGCGGGGCAAGCGATCGATGGCGGCCCGGCAATTATTCCCGAAGCATCGCCGGATATCAATGGCGCGCCGATAAACCCTGCCGTGCGCACGCATCCCAGCGAGTATATTCAGACAGGAATCTCGTCGATAGATGGGTTGAATACGCTGGTGCGTGGTCAGAAACTGCCCGTTTTTTCGGCTGCCGGTCTACCGGCGAATGAAGTGGCGGCGCAGATCATGTCGCAGGCGCGGGTGCGCGGCAAGCACGGATCCGGAGGCGAGCCGTTTGCCGTCGTTTTTGCCGGCATCGGCATCACGCACCGCGAGGCGTCGTTCTTCATGGACCAGTTTCGGGCCAGCGAGGCCATGGATCGCACCGTGCTGTTCATTAATCACGCCGACGATCCATCCATTGAACGGATACTGACGCCGCGCGCGGCGCTTACGGCGGCGGAGTATCTGGCCTTTGAGCACGACCGGCACGTCCTGGTTATCCTCGCAGATATCACGAATTACTGTGAGGCGTTGCGCGAGGTATCGGCGGCTGCCGAGGAGGTTCCCGGGCGGCGCGGCTACCCTGGGTATATGTACTCCGACCTGTCCAGCCTCTACGAGCGCGCTGGACGCATCCGCGGCAGGGCGGGTTCGGTGACGCAACTGGTGATTCTATCGATGCCCGACGACGACATTACCCACCCGATTCCCGATCTGACGGGATACATTACGGAAGGACAAATCGTTCTGAACCGTGACCTGCACCGCAAGGACATCTTCCCACCGGTGGACGTTTTGCCTTCGCTATCGCGATTGATGAACGCGGGCATCGGCGCGGGCAAGACGCGAGCCGACCACCGCCCGCTTGCGGACCAGTTGTACGCCCTTTATGCAGAAGGTCGAGACCTGCGGCGGCTGATGGCCATTATTGGCGAAGCGGCGCTCTCAGCCGAGGACCGCCAGATCCTGGCGTTTACTGACCGCTTTGAAGAGCGCTTCATCGGGCAAGGGCACGTGGATAGAGACGTGGAGGAGACGCTCGACCTGGCGTGGGAGCTGCTTGATGAAGCGCCGCCAGGGTTGTTGAAGCGCATACCGGAAGAAATGCTCAAGCAGCACAGGAAAGGCTAAGATGGCCACCGTGGAAGCCGTTTCCATCACGCGCATGGAGCTATTGGCGCGTGAGGCGCAGATTGAGCTGGCAACGCAAGGTCGCAATCTACTGGAACAGAAACGTACGGCGCTGATGCGGGAATTACTGAAGACCGTGGACGCCGTGATGGAACGCTCGGAAGCGCTGCAGGTCGCCGCGACGGTGGCGCACGAAGCGCTGGCGCGTGCAGACGCCATGGCAGGCACAGAGGCCGTTCGCGCTGCGGCGCTGGCGGCGCGGTCTGAGTTTCCGCTGGAGGTGAGTACCAGAAGCGTGATGGGCGTCCGCGTACCGGACATCGAACAGAAGCGCGCTGCACGGCCTTTCTCGGGTCGTGGCTATTCCTTCGTGGGAACGTCGATTTTTATTGACGAGGCGGCGGAAGCGTTCGAGAATAAAGTAGATGTTATGATGCGCCTGGCAGAGAGCGAGCTGCGGCTGACGCGCCTGGCAAAAGAAATCCAGCATACTTCGCGCCGCCTAAACGCGCTGGATCATCTGCTCATTCCCCGCCTGAAGGCGGAACGGGACATGATCCAGGCCGTTCTGGACGAACGGGAGCGAGCCGATCGTTTCCGCTTGAAACGGATCAAGCAGACGTTGCAGAAAAAGCGACAAGGATAGTAGTGGGTAAGGGGACTGAAACATCTCTGCCTGCTTTATGGCCGTTTGCTTGGCCTAACAGTGTTAAAACTTATAATAAGCGGTATGAAGAGTGAACGCTTGAACCCCAACCCTTTACGAAAACAGTTCCCTGCACTTGAACGCGAAGTGCAGGGCCAACGCGCCGTTTATCTGGATGGACCCGGCGGTACGCAGGTCCCAGAGACCGTCATCGAGGCCATGGGCGACTATTTGCGGCAAGGCGGTAGCAACCTGGGCGGCCCGTTCGCCAGCAGCGAATATTCGCAAAAGATCGAGCGAGAAGCGCGGCTGGCGATGCAGGACTTCTATAACGCCTCCCGCTCCGAAGAGATCGTTTTTGGCCAGAATATGACCAGCCTGACGTTTGCGCTGAGCCGGGCGCTGGCGCGCACGTGGCGGGCGGGTGATGAGATCATCGTCACGCGCCTGGACCACGACGGAAATATCTCGCCCTGGTTACTGGCGGCAGAGGAACGTGGCGTCATGGTGCGCTGGCTGGATCTTCGGCCGGAAGATTGCACCTTGCGCCTCGATCAATTAGATAACCTGCTAAATGAGCGCACGCGGTTGTTGGCCATTACGCACGCCTCTAACGCCGTGGGCACGATTCCTGACGTGCGACGCGCCGTGCAGCTGGCGCACGGATCGAGCGCTCTCGTCTACGTGGATGCCGTGCACTACGCGCCTCATGGCCTGATTGACGTGCAAGCGCTGGATTGTGATTTTCTCGTGTCCAGCAGCTATAAGTATTTCGGGCCGCACACGGGCATTTTATACGGAAAATACGAGCACCTGGACCGGCTAAGAGCGTTTAAGGTGCGCCCGGCGCCGGACGATCCGCCCGGAAAGTGGGAAACGGGCACGCAGAGCTTTGAGAGCCTGGCGGGGGTGCGCGCTGCGGTGGATTATTTGGCAAGTATTGGGGAAGCGGCTGAAGCGGCGGGCGGCGATGTGAGCAAGGAGCGGCGCGCGAGACTTGAGCATGCTTATGCGCGCATCAAGCGTTACGAACTGGGTCTCAGCCGGCGCTTTCTAGAAGAAGCAACAACGGTATCTGGTTTGCGCGTATATGGTATTACAGACGTGGAACGGCTGGAGGAACGCGCGCCGACGTTTGCCGTCAGCCTGGAAGGGGCCTCGCCCGCGGAGGTGGCGCAGCGCCTGGGACAAGAGGGGATCTTCGTCTGGCATGGGCACTATTACGCGTTGGCGGTGATGGAGCGCCTGGATCTGCTGGAATCAGGCGGACTCGTGCGTATTGGCTTCGTGCATTACAACACGGAGGATGAGGTGGATAGGGTGTTGGAGACGTTACGAGGGTTGGCAGCTTAGCGCCGTCGCGCCTACTGGGGCGTCTGCTCGCTACTAAATGTATAGCACCAGGCCTCGCCTTCCAAAACGGTCTCCCCCGTCTGGCGCTTGACCTGCACTTTGAGCTGCGTAACCGGCTTCGTTTCGTGGATGCTGAGGATTTCGGCTTCGGCGGTGATGGTGTCGCCGATGAATACGGGCGCGGTGAACTTCCAGTTCTGGCTTAGAAAAACGGTGCCGGGACCGGGCATGTCCATGGCCACGAGCGCGTGTAGGAGCCCTGTGGTGAGGCCGCCTTGCACGACGAGCTTGCCGAATTTTGTACCCGCCGCAAACTGGGGATCAAAATGAAGAGGATTGTAGTCGCCCGACATCTCGGCATAGGTCTGCACGTGAA
>CAYSMQ010000061.1:0-16434 GCA_964432035.1 uncultured Ardenticatenaceae bacterium | reverse complement strand
GAGATTGGAGACTGGGGATTGGTTGACGGCGCGGGCGCGGCGGTCGCCGGAGGCGCTGGCCCTTGTTTCTGAGGGCCGGCGTTGGTCGTATGGGGCGTTGGCGCGCGAGGTGGAGATGTATGCCGCGAACCTGGCGCGGGTGGGTGTAGAGGCGGGTCAGCACGTTGCGGTGCTGCTGCCGAATGGACCGGTGTACGTCTTTTTGGTGCACGCGTTAGCGCGGTTGGGCGCGGTGTTGGTTCCGCTGAACCGGCGCCTGACTGCTGCCGAGCTCCGCTGGCAGGTGCGGCGGTCCAACAGTACGCTCTTGCTCTACGGAGATGAAACGGCGGCAGAGGCCGAGACGCTGGTGGAGGTGTGTGTGACGCGCCCCGTGGCCGAGCTGGCCCGCGCAACGGAGGCGCCGGCGCCCGCGCGCCCTTTTAACCTGGAAGCGACTCAGGCTATCGTCTTTACCTCGGGGACGACGGGCCGGCCTAAGGGGGCCATGCTTACCTTTGCCAATCACTTTTGGAGCGCGACGGCGTCGGCTTTTCGCCTGGGCGTTCAGGCCCAGGACCGCTGGCTGAGCGCACTGCCGCTCTATCACGTGGGTGGTCTGGCGGTGCTTTTTCGCACTTGTCTTTACGGCACGGCGGTTATCCTGCACGAGGGCTTTGACCTGGCGGCGTTTAATGAGAGCCTTGACGATGATGGCGTGACCATGACGTCGCTGGTGCCCACCATGCTCTACCGGCTGTTGCTCGAGCGTGAAAGCTGGCCTGATTCTTTACGGCTTGTTCTGGTGGGCGGCGCGGCGACGACGCCGGAGCTGGCGGCGCAGTGCGCCGAAGCCGGCGTGCCGATTGCCACGACGTATGGGCTGACGGAGGCGTCTTCACAGGTGGCGACGGCGCTGCCTCATGACGTAGCCGGGAAACCGGGCAGCGCGGGCAAACCGTTGATGTTTACGGCCGTGCGGATTCTAGATGAGGAAGGCGAGACGTTGCCTGCCGGCGAGCCGGGCGAGATTGCCGTGCGCGGGCCGACGGTGATGCGCGGATACTACGGCGACCCGCAGGCGACTGCGGAGGCGCTGGTAGATGGGGAGTTGCGCACGGGCGATATTGGCTATGTAGACGAGGACGGGGACTTGTGGCTGCTACAGCGGCGCAGCGATGTGATCATCAGCGGCGGGGAGAACGTGTATCCGGCGGAGGTAGAAAGCGTGCTACGGGAGCATGACGCCGTCACCGCCGCTTGTGTGGTGGGCGCGCCGCACGCGGAGTGGGGACAGCAGGTCGTCGCCATGATTGCGGTGGCGCCGGGTCATGACCTGACGGAAGCGGAACTGATACGCTTCTGCCGCGAAAGGCTTGCCGGCTACAAGTTGCCGCGCCGCGTTCAGTTTGTGGAGGCGCTGCCGCTGACGGCTTCAGGAAAGGTGGCGCGGGCGAAGGTGGTGGAGGTTATGAGGGGGATCGGGGATTAGAGATTAGAGATTGGGGATTGGTTGGTGGGGCGGGCGCGGCGGTGTTGGACGAGGACCGCGGCGATGACGAGGACCACAATGCCCACACCCTGTAGGAACGTGATGCGCTCGCCGAGCAAGAACCAGGCGAGGATGGCGGTGCCAATAGGGGAGAGGTTTAGCATAACGCTCATTTCCAGGGCGGTGAGCGTTTGTAGGGCGTGGTTGTACGCTATGTAAGCGAGCGCCGTGTTGACGAGCGCCAGCCACAGAATGATGAGCCAGGGTCCAGCAGGCGCCGCGGGGATGCCCTCCAGTGGCGCGGCGATGAGAAGCAGTCCGCCGCCGCCAATGGCCAGGGGGTAAGCGGTTAGCGCTACCGTTCCCACGTTGCGCTCCCGAGCCACTTCGCGGCTGAGAGCGCCGAAGGTGACGAAACCGACCAAAGCAATGAGGATGATGGCCCATCCGGTCAGCTCCTGCGACGTAAAGCCGGGCGAGAAGAAGAGAATGCCGCCAAGCAGGCCGAGGAAGACGCCGACAATCTGGCCGCGTGTGGGGATTTCGGCCAGATGTATGGCGCCGATGACGAGCATGAACAGGGGGACGGTGCTGATGGCAAAGGATGCGGCGGTGGCGGTCAAATACTCAAGGGCCCAGAATGCAGCGCCGTTGCCCAGCGTGTAGGCGCTGAGCCCGATGGCAGCCAGGAGAAACCAGGGACGGTGAGCGCGGTTTTTTCTGCGCCTCTGCCGGTGCAGGAGGGGAAGCAAGAGTAGGAATCCGAGAAAGTAGCGCAGGCCGCCGATGGTTACCGGTCCAAAATAGGGGAGGGCCATCTTCACGAGTACAAAGGAAGACGCCCAAAGTGAGGTGGCGATGAAGCCCAGGAGTAGGGCGATGGGGTGGGAAGGCGCCGCGCGTGGGTCTTCTACTCTGTTTTGTTGTGAGGAGGACAAAGCTTGTTTTGCAGACCAGTTTCTTGAGCGATTTTATGTGTCAGCGTCCGTAATGTACCGGCTTGTACGCGATGTGGCGAGCGGAGCATTTAAGCGCTGTCGTATCTCAAAACCTGCCCAGGCTGTGGACGCCCGGGCCGGTGAAATCGCTTTCGGCATACAATTGCATTTGTCGGTGCGATCGTTTACAGTGTGATTGGTAGATAGCCACTGCGCTTGCTCCACTGCCACATCGTCAATTGATTGATGGTCGAGGGAAAGGCCATGGATAGCGAATGCGAATTTTACCTTTGCGCCTCTTGTTTTGACATTGCCGAGGTGAAGCAGGAACACCACCGCCGGCCCATGTTTCACTATCGAGGATTTCGGGCAGGGGACGCTCAAATAAAGCCGGTGATAGACGAGGGCGGCAATCTGAAGACGCGAGCGCCGCGCTGGTTTGTGGAGAAGCGGTGGCCGCATACGCTTGCCTCGCGGGTTGTGCAGGAGCAATAGGCGGTTGTGACAGAGGCCACAAAACAGCCCTGTGACGAGGGTGTTATTCTGGCGGGAGAGGCAGTCCGGCCCGTGCCGGTATCGGCCGGCCTGTGGGTTCTGGCGGCGACAATCCTTGGCTCCAGCATGGTGTTTATCAACGGGTCGACGGTCAACGTGGCGCTGCCTGCCTTTCAGCGCGAGCTGGGTGCCACGGTCGCCGATATTCAGTGGATCGTCAACGCTTACACGCTTTTCCTGGCAGCGCTCATTTTGCTGGGCGGCGTGCTGGGCGATCGCTACGGACGCCGACGGGTGTTTGGCGCCGGTGTTACTTTATTTGCGCTGGCATCTGTTGCCTGCGGCGCGGCGCCGACGGCCTCCACGTTAATCGTTGCTCGCGCGGTACAGGGAGTGGGCGGCGCGCTGTTGACGCCGGGAAGTCTGGCGATCATCAGCGCATTCTTTGAGGATGCGGAACGCGGCCGAGCCATCGGCCTGTGGGCCGGTTTCTCCTCGCTGACCTCGGCGCTGGGGCCGATGTTGGGCGGTTGGCTTATCGATACCATTAGCTGGCGCTGGATCTTCTATATGCATTTACCCCTTGCCGCCATTGTGCTTCTGATTACGTGGTTTGGCATGCCGGAGACCCAGGACGAAGCTGAGCCGGCGGCGAAAGCCCGGTCTGGAGGCGCCGCCCTGGACTGGCGCGGCGCGCTACTGGTTACGCTGGGTCTGGGTGCACTGACGTATGGTTTGATTGCGTCCTCCGAGCGGGGGTTCGACGACGTCGTGGTGTGGGCCACTATTGTTGGCGGTGTGGTGTTATTGGCGGCCTTTGTGTGGGTGGAGAGCCGGCAAGAATCGCCAATGATGCCTTTGCACCTGTTCCGCTCGCGGACGTTTAGCGGGGCCAATGGCCTTACGCTTCTCCTTTACACGGCCCTGGGTGGGGCGTTCTTCTTTTTACCGCTTAATCTGATTCAGGTACAGGGCTACTCGGCGACGGCAGCGGGTGCGGCGTTGGCGCCGACTATCCTGTTACTTTCACTTTTGTCCAGCTGGGCCGGGGGATTGGTCTCACGCGTGGGCGCGCGCCTGCCTCTGGTTGTGGGACCGGCGATTGCCGCGGCCGGGTTCTTCTTGCTGTCGCTGCCGGGCATTGGCGGTTCTTATTGGACGACGTTTTTTCCAGGTCTGGTGGTGTTGGGCGTGGGGCTGGCAGTCGCCGTGGCGCCGTTGACGACAACGGTGATGAGCGCGGTCTCGCGCCAGTATGCGGGCACGGCATCGGGCATCAATAACGCCGTCTCGCGGGTCGCCAGCCTGCTGGCGATTGCCGGGTTGGGCATTGTTATGCTTAGCGTGTTCAGCAGTGCTTTGCAGACGCGAATGCAGGCCATGGATGTTGCGCCGGATGCACGACAGGAGGTCATGGCACAGCGCACGGATCTGGCCAATATTCAGCCGCCGTCGTCCATGGTAGAGGAGCAGCGAGCGCAGGTTGAGCGCGCCGTCAATGAAGCGTTTGTAGACGGTTTCCGTGTTGTGTTGTACATCATGACCGCCCTGGCATTAGGAAGCGCGCTGATTGCAGGGCTCACAATAGAGCCAGAGGTCGAAGAGGGATTGGGTGGCGCTAGCGTACACGCACGCGCCAGGCAAGAATGAAACCCAGTAGGAATATGGGCAGCAGACTTAGGCTTGCCGCGGTCCAACTGACCTGTTCGGCGAGAAGGCCGAAGAGTGCAGGGCCGACAACGACGCCGAGATTCTGACCCATGGTTAGAACGGCCATGCCCATACCGACGAAAAGAGGGTTTTTCACAACTTCGGGAGTCGCGGAGAAGATGACGGCGGGGATGGCGCTGGTAATGCAGCCCATGACCACGACGGCGGGCAGGATCAGCGGATCGAAGATTTGAAATGACAGGGGCACAATGAGAAAAAGCGCCAGAAAGGGGAATGTAAAAAAGGGTTTGCGGGCGCCCGCGCGGTCGGACAGCCAGCCAAACGCCGGTGCGGCAAGGAGAATGGCGAGGTTGTTCAGACTGAGGACGGCCGCGGCATTGGCGACGGTGTAGCCTCGTTGCTCGACGAGAAACGTGGGGTAGAAGGTGCCAACAGCCAGCATCGTGTATGTGAAGCAGCCGAAAACGGCGCCCAGGAGCCAGATCTGCGGGTTACGCAAGGCAAGCCCTATGCTCACGTTTTCTGAGACAGGTTCGTCAGGGTTCGGATCCTGCCGTTCGTGGGGCCGGCGCATGAAGAGCGCATAGATGAGGAAGGCAACCGCAGTAAATACGGTGCCGAACCACCAAACAGCTTGCCAGCCGCCCCTATCGGCCAACGGCGGCGCCAAGATGTACATGACCAGGCTGCCCGCCGGCACCCAGGCAGCCCAGATAGCCATCGGTGTGCCGCGCCTATGGGGTGGAAACCAGGCGGCGATGGCGGCCGGCGCCGTTACGGAAATGAGGCCCATGCCCAGGCCTTCGACTAAGCGGCTAAGAAGGAGTGTTGAGTTAGCGTTACTATATGTGCCCAGAAGCGATCCGATTAGGAGGCAGGCAGCGGAGACGAGGCCCGATGTCTTGAGGCCCAGGCGTTGTAAAACGTAGCCGGCGGGTAACGCCAGAAAGAAGCCGGTAATGGCAAAAACTGACATGAGCAAGCCGCCGCCGCCGAGACTGAGTTCGAAGCTTTCAATAAGCAGGGGTAGAACGGGCGGTACCTTGAATTGGTTTAAGGGCGCAGCCATGCTTAGGAGGAAGACGACTAGCAGGACAACCCAGGCGTAGGGGGAAGCAGTTTTCTCAGATGGGGATGCGTGCACGGCAGGCGAGTTGTCAGCTTTGGCGAGATCGGACACTTAGGACCAGTTTGGGGGTAGGAGGGCGAGCAAGGTCAGCGCGATGCTGGCAACCATCGATTTCAGGTTGATGTTGCGAGCCTGGAATCGCACCTGGGCCAGTTCGGCCTCATCTTCTATGTTCTCAACGTCGTCAGTTATTTGGCGCGAACCTCGCGCGGCGAGACGCGTTCAGGTCTTTTCACGCCACTGGAAGTAGCCTGAGGTTGCTCCCCAAAAGAGTGGAAGCAACGCCAGTCGCCACCAGCGCGAGGCGTCAATACTCAGCAGAATCAGGAACGCTGCCAGGGCAAGGACCAGGGCCACAATACCGGCCGCGAGCCGCTTCCGGCGTTCCACAGGGCTAATGTTAGGAATACAAACGCCGGCGCTGGGTTCTGGCAGGTCACTCATAGAAGTTATTAGAGCGGGAAAGGTGAGGGTTGTCAATTATGTGTTAGGTGTCAGGTGCCAGGTTTGCAGGTAGGCAGTAGGCGCGCCTGCTTGTTGCTTGCATGCTTGACACTTGCACACTTTCTAGTCCGGTTGTTCCAGGACAACGACCTTGCCTGTGGCCAGGGTCCTGAATTTCCAGTAGCCGTGGCGTTTGTCGGCGTCTGGCGGCAGGCCAACGTCGCCGCGGCGTACGACGTGGCAATCGAAGCCAAGCTGGCGGACGGCGTCATAGAGGCCCAGGTTGCTCTCGGCGGCGCCGAAGCTGGCGCGATCGAGCAAGATGACGTGCGCCTGCACGCCGGCCTGCGCCAGGGTGAGCAGGGACGGGAGCCAGCCGGCGCCGGCGGTCGGGGTGATAATGACGGCAGCGCTACCGCGCCGGGCTATGCGACTGAGGTCGTCGAGGGCTGTGGCAAGTTGGGTATCCCCATCGGCGGAAATGAGGGCCAGGGCGCGTAGCAGACGCCATTCCTGCCCGGCGCCCTGTCCAGGCGAGATAATGCGCGGCTCCTGCGTGTAGGCAGCCAGGCCAAGGGCGCGATTCTCGTGTCGGGCACGGCCGATGAGCGCAGCTGCCAGCAGGATGGCGTGCTCTTCGCTGCTGTCAGGACCGGTTCCCACCTGCACGCCGGCCTGTAGGTCGAGGAGCAACCATACGTCTCCGGCAGCGTCGAGGTCGAACTGGCGCACGTATAATTTGTCTGTACGCGCCGACGTGGGCCAGTGGATCCAGCGCACGGGATCGCCCGGCGCATAGTCGCGGACGGCGGCGGCGTTGATGGTCGCCTGCCAGCTGCGTTCCCGCGCGCGGCTGCGTCCACTGCTCTGTCCCGCGGGCAGGGGGATAGGCAGTTCACTGTGGATAGGTGGATGGATGATCAGTTCTTCGCTGTCGAGGTAGCGGATGACAACGGAAAAGATGCCAAAAGGATCGCCGCTGTGAAGTTCCCAGGGGCCCAGGTGGTATTGGCCCCGCTGCCGGCAGACGGCATCCTGGCGCCAACGCTCGGTGCCGGTGGCGCCGACGCTGCGTACCACGGCAGGCCGGTAGTCGGGTACGGTGGAATGGTCTACGATTTGAACCCAGTAGGCGGGGATATAGCCTTCGTTGACGAGCTCAAAGGTTTCACCAAGCCGATCGCCGACAGCGACCCAACCGAAACGCAGCCGGCGTTGGGCGTGCAAACCGTGGAGGAGCTGGTTTGCCCAGAGATAGGCGATGAGAAAGAGGCCACCGAGGCCGACGAGGAACGTTGTCCAAATGCGATCCGGCAGCAGTAGCGCGGCGAGCAGGGCAGCGCCCAACCAGAGTAACGGGAGACGAGAACGTAAACGCAGCTGCCGGCTACTATCGACGCTCGTCGCCCTGGTTTTTAGCAGGGAACGTAGCCTAATCGCGGTCACTGGGCCGGCCCCTACCAACCCTCTTCGCCGATCAGCGGCACAAAGCGCACACCGCCCATGTCGCGCTCGCGAAAATCGTCTTCTGAGACGCGGGTGAGGCGCACGAGGTTTTGCATGCCGCGCGCGCGCCCAATGGGCATGACAAGATTGCCACCGATGGCAAGTTGCTTTTCAAGGACGGGGGGGACTCTGGGGCCGCTGGCGGAGACGAGGATTCCGTCGTAGGGTGCGGCGTCGGGCCAGCCTTTGCTGCCGTCGGCATGGTGCACGTGAACGTTATCGTAACCAAGCTTTTTTAGCCGCTGGCGAGCGTACTCTGCAAGCACTTTATGCCGTTCGACTGCGTGCACTTCGTGTACGATGCGACTGAGGATGGCCGAGGCATAGCCCGAGCCGGATCCGACTTCAAGGACGCGGGCGTCTGGATCGAGGTTTAGCGCCCGGATCATGAGCGCCACGACGTACGGTTGTGAAATGGTTTGATCGGCGGGGATAGGTAAAGGCGCGTCGTCGTAGGCAGCAGTTCGATACTGTTCCAACACAAACGCTTCACGGGGCACTTCGCGCATGGCCTCCAGCAAGGCGGCATCGTGGATCCCGCGCCGCTTGATCTGGCGCTCGACCATTTTATGGCGCTGGCGGGTGAAGGTGTCGTCGCTATTCATTGATCTTAAAGGGGTGACGGGGTGAAAGGGTGAGCGGGTGATTCTCAAGCAAGCGTAGTCTGAGCGTCGTCACCCCTTCACCGTTTCACCCGTTCACCTATTCATTGCCAACTCGCCGTCGTCTCCGGATTGCAGCTGTAGCCAGCGCATGATGTCGCGGCGGCGGAGGAGGCCCACGAGCTGTTCCTGTTGCAGTACAGGCAGTTGCCGGTGGTCGCCCTTGCGCAGCTTGTTGAGGGCGTCGTCGCTTTCCTCGTCCGGGCTGGTGGTAATCAGCTTTTCTCGAGGCGTCATGATATCTGTGATTCGGGTGCTGTCCCAGCGATCGCGATCGACGCCGCGTATGTCGTGCAGACAGACGATGCCCACGAGGCGCCCATTGTCCATGACCGGAAAGGCGTGCTCGTCGGTGCCCATGACGCTATCGTGTACTAAGGAGCTGATGGGCATTTCGGCTTGTACCACGGGTGGGTCGCGCCGCATGATGGCGCTGACGGGCAGGTCCTCCAGCAGGTTCTGCACGACAACCTGGCGGTAGCTTTGCACGGAAGCATTGTTCAGGAACCAACCGATGAAAGCAAGCCACAGTCCACTGACGAGCCCGCTGCCAAAGAATGGTATTTCCGCGCCAAAAACCATGGCGACGCCGGCGATGATCATGAGCCAGGCGACGCCCTGGCCTACGTATGAGGCCCATCGCGTGGCCGAATGGAGGCTGCCCGTGGCGGCCCATAGAATCGAGCGCAGCACACGCCCGCCGTCAAGAGGGAAACCGGGGACCATGTTGAAAACGCCGAGAAGGATGTTTATGGGTCCCAGCCACAAGAGTAGCGTAGTGATAGGCCCCAGGTTGGCCAGCGCGGCCTCCGGATTTTGTACGGCGCCGCCGAGGTTCAGTGTGCCGGCGCCTGCCAAAAGGATGAAGATGACGCCAAGTACGACGCTGGTGAGAGGGCCGACGATGGTGATAAGGAATTCGGCGCGGGGGGAGGGGGGCTCGCGCTCGATGTTAGATACGCCGCCAAATAGAAAGAGTGTAATGCTGCGCACGGGAACGCCCTGCGCAATGGCCATGAGCGAGTGCGCCAGTTCGTGCGCCAGAACGGAGGCGAAGAAGAGGATGGAGGCGGCTACAGCGATGGCGATGTTGAGACCGAGGCCCCAGCCCGGGTGCACGTTGCCAAAGACGACGGCTAAATTCCAGGTGACGAGTAGAAAAATAAAGAGCCAGCTCCAGTCGACGTTAATCTTGATGCCGAAGAGCCGGCCTAATCTAAAGCCAGTGCCGATCATGTACTGTACTCCTTGCCGATAGTATTGTCAGGCGCCGGTGCGAGCTTCTTGGCGTAGGGAACGGAACTCACACCAGCTCAAATTCATTACTTACAGCATAAGTGGATTACATAAGTATCATGTTAAAGACCCAGCTTTTTGGTGGCCCAGCGTCCGACGGTGCAAAAATAGACACGGCTATAAGATTTAAGAGAGTTTGAGCGTTCAGGGCGCCGGCGTTCAGGATGGTGCAGGTCGTCTGTAAGCTTGTTATACTGCATTATAGAATAGAAAGTTCAGCGTTGGAAACGATCTGTAGGCAACGTTCCTGCAGATAGAGGTTTGTGTAAGAATTCCATGTTTCGTGTTCTCCTTGTCTCTTGTTATGAATCGGGGCATCAGCCGTTAAGCCTGGCGTGGCCCGCGGCCTTTTTGCGGCAGGATGGACACTCGGTGGCTGTCTGCGACCTGGCGGTGCAGGCGTTGGACAATGACGCGGTGCGCGAGGCGGACCTGGTGGCGATTGCCGTGCCTATGCACACGGCGATGCGGCTGGGTGTGGGCGCCGCCGAGCAGGTGCGCCGGCTCAACCCGGAGGCACACGTTTGCTTCTTCGGGCTTTATGCCTGGTTAAATAGTGACTATCTGCTGGGCCTACACAATGGAACGGGACAGGGGAATGGTTCGCGACCGTTGGCCGATTCGGTGATTGCCGGGGAGTATGAGAGCCCGCTGCAGCAATGGGCAGAGGCGTTGGCGCAGGGGAACGCGGCCAAAGCGGTCGCCGGTGTGACAACGGCTGCCGTGCAGCGCGACACTCACCTGGAGCGACTAACGTTCCCCGTTCCCGACCGCAAAGATCTGCCGCCGCTGGGCCAGTACGCGCATTATATGAGTAACGGCAGCGCTGTGGAGGCGGGGTATGTTGAGGCCAGCCGTGGTTGTTTGCACACGTGCCGTCATTGCCCTGTGACGCCGGTTTACGGCGGGCGCTTCTTCGTCACGCCGCCGGAGACGGTGCTGGCGGACGTTCGCCAGCAGGTTGAAGCAGGCGCGGGGCACATTACGTTTGGCGACCCTGATTTTCTGAACGGACCGGGTCACGCGCTTCGCGTGACGCAGGCATTGCATGAGGCGTTTCCCGGGCTGACGTTCGATTTCACGACGAAGGTGGAGCACATCCTGGAGCGACGCGACCTTTTCTCAACGTTTCGAGCGTACGGCGCCAGCTTTGTGGTTTCGGCATTTGAATCGACGAGCGACAGAATATTGGAGCGGTTGCATAAAGGGCACACTGTCGCGGACATGGAAGAGGCGCTTACTATTATGCGCCGGGCAGGCATTCACTTGCAGCCGACCTGGATGCCTTTCACGCCGTGGACGACGATGGAAGATTATCTGCACATGCTGCAGTGGATTCGGGCGAACGGGTTGATTGCACACGTCCCGGCTGTGCAACTCTCGATTCGCATGCTCGTTCCGCCGCGGAGTGCATTGCTAGACCACGCAGACGTGGACGAGTGGCTGGGCCCATTGGATCATGAGAATTTCACGTACCGCTGGCGCCATCCCGATCCGCGCATGGATAGGTTGCAGGCGGACGTGGCGCAGCTTGTCGAGGCGCAGTCGGGCAATGACGCCGCCGCTGTTTTTACGGCTGTCGAGCGGCTTGCTTATGACGCGGCGGGTCGCAGCGCGCCCACGGAGCTGGCAATGGCTGCGCAGGTTCTAGACACACCCCCGCCACGACTGACAGAAGACTGGTTCTGCTGAGCGGAGCCCACTGCCGATCAGGTTGATCGGCTCGGCCAAGTGAAAGAGTAGCGATGACACAGACTCGTCAGACAGACACTATTGATCGACTTTTACGGACGGTGGAAACGATTGCCGTTGTGGGCCTGTCGTCGGAGCAACGGCGGGCGGGGTATTATGTGCCGGCTTATTTGCAGCGGCAAGGGTACCGTATTATTCCGGTAAACCCCTATTTGGACGAGGCGTTGGGCGAAGAAGCTTATCCAGATTTGAGCGCCGTGCCGCAAGAGGTCGATCTGGTGTTGCTTTTCCGGCGCTCTGAAGCGGTGCCGCCGATTGTGGAGCAGGCCATAGAGATCGGCGCACCGGCGGTGTGGATGCAAAGCGGGATCGTTAACCATCAGGCGGCAGAGCGGGCGCGTGAAGCGGGGCTCGATGTGGTGATGAACGCGTGTATGATGGTGGAGCATCGACGACGATCGTCGCGCGGATAAATGTCAGCCGCCCGGGGATGAAGTCCCCGGGCTATATGGTTGATTTGTGCGAGCCACCCGGGGATAAAGTCCTCGGGCTACAGATATGGGAGCCGATCCGCTTAATTTATGCCCCAGGTTGTAACTACCGCTTGTATCCTTTCACATTTCGGTTGCGTCGGGTCCCCTGTAGCATGGCAGGTAGGAGTCATTTCACCCTGCCTAGATGGAGAGCATAGGCGTTTAACCAGCACATGTAATGGAACAGAGGAGTGAGCAATATGAAGTATCACGAATTTCTAGGAGCAGTGCAGAATCAGGCGCGCCTTGATAGTGATAGCGCCGCGGTTAGCGCCGTGCGCGCCACACTGGAGACGCTGGGCGAGCGGCTGGCGGGGGGACAGGCGGAACACATTGCGGCGCAGCTGCCGGAGGAGATCGGCTATTATTTGGAGCAGCCTGACAAGGATGAAAGTTTCGAATTGGATGACTTTTACCAGCGGGTTGCAGAACGGGAAGGGATCGATTATCCGGACGCCGTTTACCATGCCAAGATTGTGATGCGTGTCTTGAGTGACGCGGTTACGCCCGGCGAAATGAGGGATTTGCGCGCGCAGCTTCCCGACGAGTATAACGATCTGTTTGAGTTAGATGGTGGGGGACCGCCAAGCAACTGACCTCTGGACGTGTCCACTCATCCTTTTCTCATGCGCACCGATATTGAGTGGCGCAACCGTTACCGTCCGCGTGTGTGACGCGACATAGTGAACGACGGTAAGTCTCCGACTTACTGGGCAGTTTTCTGAGGAAAACTGCGGCGGGCTACCCGAAAGTGTATTCTTAGACACATGGAGGTCGAACCATGAGGGACAAACGAGTTGGACATCTGTTGATAGCCGGGGGTCTTTTGCTTGTAGTTGGTTTACTGGTTGGTGTTGGCGCCGTCTCGGCGGCAGCGTTTCCCGACATCGTGCCCTTGCCCAATGGTTTCCAACCGGAGGGCGTGGTTACGGGGTATGGCACCGAGTTGTACGCCGGCTCGTTGGCCGATGGCTCTATCTATCGGGCCAATTTGCGTACGGGCGAGGGTGACGTCGTGGTCTCAGCGCCCGAAGGCGGCGTGGCGGTGGGCCTGGACTTTGATCGCCGCAGTGGCCTACTTTTTGCCGCCGGTGGAGGGACAGGCGACGCCTTTGTTTACGATCCGCAGACGGGTGACACGGTAGCATCCTATGAGCTGACAACAGAAACGAACACCTTCGTCAATGACGTGATCGTGACGCGCAGTGCGGCCTACTTCACCGATTCCTTCCGACCGGTCTTTTATCGTGTGCCGCTGGGGCCAGGAGGTTCGCCGGCGCCCACCGCGGTCGTGGAGGAGATAACGCTCGGCGGTGATTTCGTGTTTGTGCCGGGCGCTTTTAATGCCAACGGCATCGAGGCCCTACCGAACGGCAAGGCGCTGATTGTGGTTAACTCTACAACGGGTGATCTGTACCTCGTGGATCCGGTCAGCGGTGAAGCGACGCTGATCGACCTTGGCGGTGGATCCGTGCCCAGCGGAGATGGCATTCTCTTGCACGGAAAGACGCTGTACGTGGTTCAGAATCAGCTGAACCAGATCGCGATCGTGGCGCTTGCGCCTGACACTCTGTCAGGTGAAATCACAGGAACGATCACAGATGCTGCCTTTGATGTGCCCACGACTGTCGCCAGATTTGGGCCTTACTTGTACGCGGTGAACGCGCGTTTCGGCACCCCTCCCGGTCCGGACGTGGAATATGACATCGTGCAGGTGCGGCGATAAGTCGCAGTATGAAACTAAGCCGCCCGTGCTGTCTCAGGTGATGGCGCGGGCGGTTTTTTTACCGGGGTTGGGCGCGTGGAAAAGAGCGCATATAATACATGCGTAACGTGTGGAAAGTAGCGTGTAGAGTGGCCTAAACTCAACTCACCCGCATCCGCGGGAGGCATGTTGTGAAATCTGAGGTCTTGAAGGCGACCGCGTGGGGGCTATTGGCGACGATTGTGTTGGGAGCCCTGATCGTCGTCGGATCTCGAGATCTGGCCCATTTTGACGCCGCGCTCGTAGCCTATACGGTCTCTGTGCTTTTCGCCACATTTGGCCTGACCTACCGGTACACGATGTGGTTGCAGCGTCCGCCCACGGCCCTGTACTGGAAGCGGGGGTGGCAAGTATTTTTTCGCTCGGGCTACCGTTTGCGCAACCTGGTTGCCTGGTTGCGCCGCGTCTTTTCCGATGTCATCTCTAACCAGTTTATCTTTGCGCGGGACTGGTTGCGGGGCGCGACGCACATGCTCATTATGTGGGGCTGCATCCTGGCCATCGTGATCACCTTTCCTCTGGTGTTTGGCTGGTTGCACTTCGAAACGGTCCCGGGCAATCTCGAGCTGTACCGCGCTTACGTTTTCGGTTTTCCCACCTTTATCTTCCCTGTCGATTCAATATTTGCCTTTTTTGCCTTTCACGGGTTGGTGTGGTCCAGCTTTATTGTCATCGCCGGCGTCATGTTGGCTATGCGGCGGCGCATGCGTGAAGAGGGCGCGGTGGCTTTGCAGTTGTTCACCGAGGATTTCTTGCCCCTGATCCTGCTGTTTGCCGTTAGTCTGACAGGGCTGATGCTGACCGCCAGTTACACGTGGATGAAAGGGTATGCTTACGACTTCATCGCCATTTCGCACGCCGTCACCGTGATCGCCACCTTCTTGTGGTTGCCGTTCGGCAAATTCTTTCACATCTTCCAACGGCCGGCGCAGCTCGGCGTGCGTTTCTACAAGGATGTGGGGGAAGCGGAAGAAGCGGCTCATTGCCGGCGGTGTGGCGATCCTTTTACCTCGCGCATGCACGTAGAGGATCTTATCGAGGTAGAGAAAGACCTTGGCTATCAGTACGAGATGCCCGGCAGCGACGTGGAGCACTACCAGTGGATTTGCCCGCCGTGTCGCCGCGCCGTCGTGGCGCAGGCGCAGGGCGCGTTGTGGCGGGCCTCGCGAGATCACAAAGCGGCAGATGGGGCCGCGCGCCCGCCCACGCCGACCTATGTGAACCCTGGTCTGGGTGAAGGGCCGCTGGGCGAAGAAGATGCGCGTAATTTTCATCCCTGATGACCGCTGACGGCGACCGAAGGTAGGTTGGATCGCAAACCGCGAGCCGCTGTTGATCATGTGATTTAGGAAAAGTAATGGCTAATATTCCTCTGGAGAATGTTAAAGTAAAGGATCCGTTTGGTCCGACGCCGGTGTATGCGCAGCGCGTGCGGCTGGATACGGGTGTGGAGCCAGACAAAATGGTGAAGACGCACTGTTGCTTTTGCGGTCAGCAGTGTGGCATTCACCTGAAGGTGAAGAACAACGTCGTGATCGGTTTTGAGCCGTGGTACGACTTTCCGTTTAACCGGGGGATGCTTTGTCCCAAGGGTGTGAAACGCTACCTGCAGGGCGCGCATCCGGACCGGCTGCTTCACGCCTATGAACGCGATGCGTCGGCAGCCGGTGGATTTAGCGCCATGGATTACGCGGAGGCGATTAAGCGCGTGGCGCGCGAGATAGATCGCATCCAGAGTGAGTACGGGCCGGACAGTTTTGCCCTGTTGAGCGGGGCCAGCCTGACCACGGAAAAAACGTACCATGTGGGTAAGTTTGCGCACATGTGCCTGCGCACGGCGAACATTGATTACAACGGGCGCCTTTGCATGGTAAGCGCTGCGGCGGGGAATAAGAAGGCGTTTGGCGTAGACCGCGCGGCCAATCCCTGGAGCGATATTCTGGGCGCCGAGGTGGTGTGGATCAGCGGCGCGAACGTCGCCGAGTGCGCGCCGATAACGACCAACTACGTGTGGCAGGCGCGGGAGCACGGCGCCAAAGTGATCGTCGTCGATCCGCGCGTGACGCCCATTGCGCGCACGTGCGACCTCTATATGCCGGTAAAGCCGGGGCGCGACGTGATTCTGTTCAACGGCATTCTGAATCTGATGATTGAGAATGATTGGGTGGACCACGACTTCATCGAGGCGCACACGGTCGGTTTTGAAGAAGTGGCGCAGAGCATACAGGAGTGGACGCCGCAGCGCACGGCGCGCGCCACGGGCATTGCGGAGAAGGCTATCCACCAGGCGGCCGAGTGGTGGGGGACGGCAAATACGAGTTTTCTGATGCACGCGCGGGGAATTGAGCACCACAGTCACGGCGTACAGAACGTGCTGGGCGCCATTAATATGGTGCTGGCATCGGGGCGCATTGGCCGTGAAAATTGTGGCTACGCAACGATTACAGGGCAGGGCAACGGGCAGGGTGGTCGCGAGCACGGGCAGAAATGTGATCAGTTGCCGGGCGCGCGCGATCTGGCAAATCCGGAGCATCGAGCCTACGTGGCCGACATCTGGGGCATGGATGCGGACGATTTACCGCAGCCGGGCGCCGACGCCTACGAGATATTCCGAAAAATCGATCAGGGCGAAATCAAAGGGTTGCTCAGTATCTGTTTTAATCCCGTCGTTTCGCTGCCGGATAATAATTACGTGCGGGAGCAGCTGGAGAAGCTAGAGTTCTACGTGGCCATTGATTTCTTCCTCAATGAGACGGCGCGCTACGCGCACGTAGTGTTGCCGGGCTCGCTACACGAGGAAGATGAGGGGACGGTGACGACGGCCGAAGGGCG
>CAYSMQ010000060.1:13511-16453 GCA_964432035.1 uncultured Ardenticatenaceae bacterium | reverse complement strand
ATGGTGCTGGCGGGCGGCGAGTGGCCGGGCTTTGGCCCTTTCATTCGTTCTAGCGGGCGTCTGGGCCAAGAGCACCGCACCTGGGGCGACCACGTGTTGGGCCACAGAGACGCGCTTTTTGTGGAGTTAGCCGGCTGCGCACGCCGCTACCACGCGGCGATGGGACGGCTGCTCTTTGTTGGCGAGGCGCCGGCCGGATGCCTGGGAATGTCGGGCACCTGTCTTGGCGCGTTTCAGGCAGCGGCGAACGCTATGCGGCCTGGCGTTTACGCCCGCGACGTGTACGCCGCCTGGCAGGATTGTGTGGACGGCGCCGGCCTGGGCCATTATCGTCGCCATCACTGCGGCTATCTGATCGGCGCCGGATTCCCGCCAAGCTGGGTGGGTGGCAATATGGTCGTCGGGCTGCGTCATGACAGCGATCTTCGATTGGAAGCGGGCATGACGTTCCACCTCATGTCCTGGCTCATGGGCGCGGGGCGCGGCGACAATTCTGTCGGGGACTACTTTGTCTCAGACACCGTGCTGGTCACGGAAAAAGGGTCGGAGCGGTTAACAACCGTTCCGCAAGAACTTCAGGTCGTATAAGCGACCTGCACATATTTTGCAGCGTCACGAGGCGCGGGCAAAAAAGGAGGAATCATGGTCGGCAGACTTTCTATAGACGGCGACCGCATAAAGAACGCGATATTTTTGGTAATCGCCATCCTGATCATCGGCACGGCGTTCGGTGTGCAGATGCTGGCAGAGCCGCCGGAGCTAGCGCCATTTGATCTACTGCCCACCCTGCTGCGCGGTCTGAGCACCACAATTACGCTGACATTTTGGGGCGCGTTGTTGGCCCTGGCCGTAGCATTATTCACCGGCGTTTTGCGCTCGTCCGAAAGCAGGTTGCTACGCTCCATTTCCAGCATGTATGTGGAGGTCTTCCGGGGCACATCCATTCTGGTACAGTTGTTCTGGATCTATTTCGTGCTACCTCTGCCGCCATTTAACATTGATCTCAGCGCTTTTCAGGCGGCGGTGCTGGCGCTAGGCCTGAACGTGGGCGCCTATGGGGCGGAAGTGGTGCGCGGCGCGATCAAGGCCATTCCACGAGGACAAATCGAAGCAGCGACTGCGCTGAACATGCCGCGTGGGTTAATGATGCGCCGCGTGATTCTGCCACAGGCCATCGTGCGCATCTTGCCTCCCTTCGGCAATCTACTCATCGAGCTCTTGAAGGCTACGGCCCTGGTCTCTCTAATCACCCTCCCCGACGTGACATACCAGGCAGGGACTCTGCGCCAGTCCGTCGGGCGTATTACGGAATCGTACACACTGCTCCTGGTGATCTACTTCCTCATCGCTTATCCGCTGACCCTGGGTGTACGCTGGCTGGAACGGCAGCGGCAGTGGGCCACATAGGAGGACCTGACACATGCTAAACGATATTCGGGAATTCTTTGACTTCCAATTCGCTCTTGAAATCCTACCTGAACTTCTAGAAGGTCTGGTGGTCACCATTCAAGCCTCGGTGGTAGGCTTCGCGTTGGCAGCCATCATTGGCTTGCTGTTGGCTCTGGGGCGACGCAGCGAGAACAATCTGATCTCGCAGCCAGTTGGCGCTATCGTGGAGTTTATTCGCAGCACACCACTCCTTGTGCAGCTCTTCTTCTTCTTTTACGTGCTCCCTCGTTACGGTCTGCGCTTTTCTCCCTTCGTCCTTGGTTCATTTGCCCTGGGCCTGCATTATGGCACCTACATGTCGGAAGTATACCGCGCGGGCATCGACGCCGTGGACACGGGACAGTGGGAGGCAGCGACGGCGCTCAACTTCTCGCCGCTCCGCGTGTGGGTAGGCATCATCCTGCCACAGGCCATCCCGCCCATGTTCCCGGCGCTGGGCAACTATCTGGTGGCCATGTTCAAGGAATCGGCGCTGCTGGCAGCCATCACCGTAACGGAGTTGCTGCAAACGGGTCAAAACATTGGCACTGAGACTTTCCGTTATCTGGAGCCAATCACGCTCGTGGGCGCCCTATATTTTCTAATTAGCTACCCCTCATCCATCGTCGTTCGTAAACTGGAGGCGCGTTATGCAACCTAGAGAAACTTCAAACACGGTTGGACCTATTATTCGTTTCGAAAATGTTACCAAGGCCTTTGGCGAGCTGGTCGTACTGCGCGAGCTGGACTTTGAGGTGGCGCCGGCCGAAAAGGTGACGATTATCGGCCCCAGCGGCTCGGGCAAGACGACGATCCTACGCGTGCTGATGACGCTAGAGAAACCAAACGCCGGTTACATCTACGTCGACGGCGAACCGTTATGGCATATGCACAAAGATGGCGCACTGGTGGAGGCAAACGAAAAGCACCTGCGTAAGGTGCGCGGCAACATCGGCATGGTCTTCCAACATTTCAACCTCTTTCCACACATGACGGCGCTACGCAATGTCTACGAGGCGCCGGTGCACGTGATGGGCTTGAAGAAGGAAGAGGCTATCGCCCGCGCCGAAACGCTCCTGGAACAGGTGGGCCTCGCCGATAAGAAGGGGCATTACCCTTCGCAGTTATCCGGCGGGCAAAAGCAGCGCGTGGCCATCGCTCGCGCCCTGGCCATGCGCCCCAAGGTCATGTTGTTCGACGAAGTCACCTCGGCGCTGGACCCGGAACTGGTAGGCGAAGTGCTGGGAGTTATTCGCGAATTGGCCGAGGAAGGCGAAATGGCCATGCTGCTGGTCACACATGAGATGGGTTTCGCCCGCGAGGTGTCCGACCGCGTCGTTTTCTTCGACAACGGGCAGGTCGTAGAAGCGGGTCCGCCAGAGCAGATCTTTGGCGATCCGCAGAATCCGCGCACGAAGTCGTTCCTGGGCGCGACGTTGCGACACTGAGACACTCACCACTTAGAGCACAGAGGACACAGAGGTTTTCCTGAGCTAAGAGCGAACTTACCTTAT
>CAYSMQ010000060.1:0-13501 GCA_964432035.1 uncultured Ardenticatenaceae bacterium | reverse complement strand
ACCAGGGAATTAACCACAGAGGGCACAGAGAGCACAGAGAGCACGGAGGAATGGAGGTTTGGAGAGGTTCGTTTCCAGCCTGATGGGTTCGCGCATATGAAAGTTACGATTCTTAAGGAATCTGAGATTCGGCAGTGCGTCGGCCTTGACGACGACGCGTTGGAAGCCATCGCCGATGGGTTCCGGCGGCTGGCGCAGGGCAAGGCCACCATGCCGCCCATCCTGCGCGTGGACGTTCCGGAAAACAACGGCGAAGTAGATATCAAGACCGCTTACCTGCAGGGGCTAGACGGCTTCGCGGTGAAGATGTCCTCGGGCTTTTTCAACAATCACGAGCTGGGTCTGCCCTCGCTGAGCGGGATGATGATCCTGCTCAGCACGCAGACCGGGTTTCCACAGGCGCTATTACTGGACAACGGTTACCTGACAGACGTCCGCACGGGCCTGGCGGGGGCCCTGGCGGCGCAACACCTGGCGCCCGAGCGGCCCAACACCGTCGGCGTAATCGGCGCGGGCTCTCAGGCGCGTTACCAGGTGCGCGCGTTGCAGCTGGTTCGTGATTTTGAGCGCGTGCTGGTCTACAGTGTTCCGGCCGAGACGGCGCAGACGTACGCCGCAGAAATGGCAGAGACGTTAGGCGTGCCCGTGGCAGCGGTTGGGAGTGCGCAAGAGGTCGTACGCCAAAGCGACATCGTGGTGACGACCACGCCGAGCAGGGAACCGATCATACGCGCAGAATGGGTGCATCCAGGGCTGCACATCACGGCCATGGGCGCGGACGCCGAAGGGAAGCAAGAGCTGGAGGCAGCGGTTTTCGCGCGCGCCGACGTCGTCGTCTGCGACCGTAAGTCGCAGGCCTTTCGCCTCGGCGAGCTGCACCACGCGCTGCAGCAAGGCATTCTGTCGCAAGACAGCGATGTGTCGGAGCTGGGCGAGCTGCTTACCGGCGAGCGACCAGGGCGCACCGGCGCCGAGCAGGTGACTGTGTGCGACCTCACGGGGACCGGTGTGCAAGATACGGCAATTGCGCTGCTTGCCTACCGGCGGGCCAACGAAAAGGGCTTGGGCATGTCGATTGACGCTTGAGGCGCCCCGCCGGCAGCAAAAAAGCTGTTCGTCAGCGACAAATGAGGACGGGCCAACGCCGCCAACGCAGAACGTCATTCACCGCGCTACCGAGCATGACGTCAAACAGGGGCCGGAAGCCATAGCCACCCATGATGATGAAATCGGTTTCCTGCTCCTCGGCGACGCGCTGCATGACGTCAGGCACCTTCCCACGTTCCACGCGATAAAAGGCGTTGACTTGGCGTGACTGTAAGTACTGTCGCGCATCGGTGAGCGCTGTGCTGGCGTCGTGCTCGCCCTGCTCTCCCGTGGCCACACTGAGAACGGTCAGCGGCAATTGCCACTTGCCGGCAAGATAAGCAGCAATAAAGAGAGCTTCGCGCGCTTTGGGACTGCCGTCGTAGGCCAACAAGGGCCGGTCTAGTGAGGATGGGGGACAGGGACTGGCTAAGACCGGGCGACCGCTGCGGCGGATAAGGGCGCTGAAGCCCGAGCTGAGACGATCTGTGGCGCGCGGGCCCGGTGGATGCGAGAGGGCAGTCACAACGAGATCACTCCAGTACGCTCGCCGAATGATCGTCTCTGCAACGCGACCGCGTTCGATGGAAAAACCGGCGCGCACGCCGGCGGCAGCGCAACGCTCGTTAAACTCGTGTTGCATTGTCTCTTGCGCGCCACGCGGCAGCGATTTTCCGGGCGGCACGACGTGTAAGCCATAGATGCGCGCCTTTTCCCGTTGTGCAACAATGATGGCCTGCTCGAGGGCACGCCAGCCGGCTTCATCGCCGTCGATGGGCGCCAGCACGCACATAAAGAGATTGTCCTCGTGATCTTCGCCCAACACTTCTTCGCGCCAGTAACCGGGCATTGGCCCCGCTTCAAGCATGGGCGGCGTGACGATCTCCAGCAGGCGGTCCTTAAAGCGCGTCAGGACTCTGTGCGATTGTGGGCTAAAGCGATCGATCAGATCGCGGGCTACCGAGCCCTCATCCACTTCCCAGCCTAACGCTTCTTTCAACTCCTCGCGATGGCGCACCAGCCAGGCGTATAAATCGGTTTCGGTGCGCTTCGGGAAGTGGCGCAGCAAGGCGCGACGGCGAATAATCTCCACCATCGGCAGGTAGATTTCGTCGTACCAGCCGGTGACCGCCTCCGAGTAGGGCACGTCCTCCCCCTTCTCGCTCTTTAGCCAAGCCCAATACTGCTGGATCTGCTCTTTAAGAACACGGTACTGTCCGGGCGCGGTGACTGACAAATCGGCGTCGGGACGCAGCTCGTCCAATTTCGTCTCTTGCAGAAACTCTGCGTATTTGGCGTTACAAATAAGCTCGTCGGGCTGAGTATCAGGATCTAGCGGCACCCGTGATTCGACGTCGGTGACGTAAGCCGGAATGTGCGTGGCGCCCAGGGTACGGGCCACGGACACGCGGTGGTTGCCGTCCAGCACAAAGTACGAATCGCCCAGGCGATAAACGACGATGGGCGGCATCTGTTCCACGGAGTCGAAGGCGGCGCGCACGCGCGCCCAGCGCTCCTGGCCCGTACTACGCAGCGGCAAAAAATTGCGCGTAAAGTCGCCATAACGACCGACGCTGCCCACGATAGCGTCCAGGGGAATCTCCTTCAGTCCACGCGGTGTCGCCTCTCCCACGTGCAGCTGTTCCGAAACTTCGCCATAGGGCAAGAGCCGGGGGGATTTGCCTGTGAACTGCGCCAGGACGCTCTCCAGCGCTCCCCGTTGCCGCGCGCGTCGAAAATCGCGCTTGGCTTCTTCATATATCGCCGATTGTTGATCCATCATACCTGCTCACCCTATGCGGAATAGAGGCTGTGGTGGTTAATTGCCGGTCTGAGATTGAACAATTCGCAACAAATCCTCAAGCGCAACGTTACCCCCGCTAATCACGAGACCAACGTTCTCTCCAAGCCCGGCTATTTTACCTGCAAGCAACGCGGCGACGCCAACGGCGCCCGCGCCCTCTGCAAGAAGATGGTGCTCGCGCAACAAAAAGACCATGGCGCGCGCGATCTCCTCTTCAGAAACCAGAATGACGTCATCCACAAGTTGTTGCACGATATTGAAGGTGTACTGATTATCGAGACCAATGCCCCCCAACAAACTGTCGGCAAGCGTCTCTTCTTCAGGCATTTCTACGGGGCGCCCGGCTTGCAAGCTGTGATACATGACGGGCGCGCGTTCCATGGACACGCCAATGACGCGCATGGCAGGCACGGCCGACTTGAGCACCAAAGCAATGCCGGAGATAAGGCCGCCGCCGGAGAGAGGGACGATGACGGTGTCCAGATCGGGCAGCTCGTCGAGCATTTCCAGCCCAATAGTACCCTGCCCGGCAATGACCAGTAGATCGTCGAACGGGTGAACCATCGTCAATCCTTGTTCCTTGCTGAGAGCAAGCGCGCGTTCGGCGGCATCATCCTGACCTTGCCCCTCGATAACAAGCTCTGCACCGCTGCGCTGCAGAGCCTCAACTTTGTTCTGCAGCACGCGTTCGGAAAGGCAGACGACGGCGCGCACGCCCAGTTTCGCCGCCACGTGCGAGACGGCACGCCCATGGTTGCCCGTTGAGGCTGTGACCACGCCGCGGCCGCGTTGCTCGTCGCCCAGGCTAAGGAGCCTATTGGCAGCGCCGCGCACCTTGAAGGTACCAGTTTCTTGCAACGTTTCCAGCTTGAGGTGGATGGCCGCGCCGGCGCGCTCGGTCAGGATAGATGAAAAGAGTAACGGCGTATGCTGGGCCAGCGGGGCAATCCGTTCGCGCGCAGCAAAGATATCGTGGGGGCCAAGAGTCTGAGAGGTCATGTTACGGTCGCATCCTGATTGCGATGTGTCAGTGTAATCGTACTGAGGCGCCCCATCTCCGGCAAGCTCATCCCGCTCAGGAACTACTATTCGGTCGCCACAAGGGCAACGCGATCCAGGTGACCCAGAATCAACGACCACAGAAACCCACCCAGGGTCTTGGCCAGGAACTGGCCCAGGATGATGGCCCAGGGAAAGCCGCCAAAGGCGAGAACGGGAAAGACAACCGAGTCAACGGCAGCGCTGGGCACGTTGCTGCCGTTGATGCGCAGCCAACGCGGGTACCGTCGCAGCAGATGGTAGGCGATAGCGTCTACGCTGGCAGCCGCGGCAAAGGCGGAAAAAGAGGCGATAGCCACGGGTCCCGCGTCCCGGTTCAGGAGCCAGGAGAGAATCGACCCGGCGGCGATGAGGAGGGCCATCTTCCACAGTAAGCCCTCGTTACGCCAGGCGTCATGTAGATGATCGCGCGCGGTGAGGTCCAGGCCGATAAATAAGAAGGCGACGACGATGGCGCTGGTCGGACCAAAGTAGGTGACGGTCAGGTTGGCCAGGACCACGGCGCCCAGGTAGAGGACGACGTAGATCATGCCTTTGTCTCTTGGGGCTCGCCAATTTCGGCGACGGCCGTCAGTTGCATGCCGCCGCGAATATTCTGTATGAGTGTGACGCAACAATAATAGGGCTCGAGGGCCGCGTCGAGATCGGCAGCGATCGTGCTTGCCAGCCCTTCCCCGAAAATACGCTCTTCGCGGAAGGACCACAGATACAGCTTGAGGCTCTTGCTCTCCACGCAGCGCTGGCGCGGATGGTACTCGATTTCCACCGTATTGAAGTCCGGTTGTTCGGTCACCGGACAAAAGCTGGTCAGCTCGTCGCTCGTGAAACGCACGATGGTTACGTGCTCCGGCCTGGGAAACGTTTCCAGTTCCTTAGACGGCGCGTTTACCCTTTTGCCTAGCGCCTTGAAATCATACTCCATGACAATACACTCCTCGACGACCGGACGCAGCGTAATCCGGTCGCGCATCTTTCAAAATTTAATTTCTGTGTCCATCCAGGTTTGAGGACCGACGCAGTTTTGTTAAGCCGGGTAAGGGATAGGTGGATCCCGTGCTGCCACCGGCATATGATGTGTATTGTACATGATGGGAAGGGAGTAGCAATACGGCGTCTGGGAGGCTAGAGGCCTGCTTAGCCTGCATTCACTCGCTTGACGCTATACTGCGTTCCGTCTCCAGGATCTGCTTCAAGTTAGCAAACTGCTTACGCAACTCCTCCTCCACTTCCCCTGCAATGCGACCCTTCATAAACAGGCCCGGGATGCGCAGCCAGCCTTCAAAGGTAATCTGGCTCGTTTGCGTCAGGCGCGTATGACCGTTCACCGCTTCTAGTTCATACGTGCCGCGGATGGTGTGACCGCTGTCGGTCATCACCCATTTTAATACTCGCGGCCGCTCGTACACGACGACCTCTATCTTGGCGTCGAAGTCCATGCCTCCCGGCGTGTGGTGCATACGATAGCGGACGCCGGGTCCGGGCCCGTTGCCGGAGATGCGCTCGATCTGCTCCACGCTGGGGCACCATTCGACGTCGTTTTCACCTTCGGCAATGTAATCAAATACCTCTTCCATCGGTCTTTCGATAGTCACGCTCTCATTTACGGTAAAAGAAAACATAGCAAGTCTCCCTTTTCATCCTTTAGAACAAGAAAAATACAAGACATCAATCACGGCTGCGCCATCCGGCGCACGCCCTCAATGGGTATTTCAAAACGTATCGCAAGTTCTGCATCCTCATCAGTTAATTCACGCGTATAGCAGGCATACTCCAGTGTCAAGCCATTGACCGGATCATGGAAGTAGATCGAGTGACACCAGTCGTGGTCCACGATCTCCGTGACCTCCACGCCTTTGTCCAATAACGCCTCGCGTTTGGCCGCTAATTCCTGAGGGCTACCGGCCTCGAAGGCCAGATGGTAGAAGACGTCTGGCACGCCCAGGGCCGGGTTGATTGCCGTTTCAAACGTATCCGGTACGCCGTCGATGTCACGCGGCTCGATGAAACTGAGAAGCTGGTCGTCGCCGGTGTCGAAATAGACGTGGCGAAAACGCCCGCCTTCCGCCACCTGGTAGATGCCCGCCGCCGTTACGGGAAACCCCAGCACACCCTCATAGAATTCGCGCGTGCCATCCAGATCGGTTGTCGCTAGATTAATGTGGGAAAAGCCTCTGTCTTTCATTATTTCGTCTCCTCGAGAGTTGAATGGTACAGAAAAAACTTGTTAAGCTGTCGCGTCACGCGCACGGAGTATCTCCCCGGCAACGATGAAAACCAGGCCCCAGGCGATGGCAAGTAACCCCCAGGTGGAACTGACACCTGATGCCTGTCCCGGCAGAACAAAGGTGACCAGCCCGAACAACACGGCCAATATACCGGCTGTCCACGTTGGTACGCGCCAACCGCCCGAGCGCAGGCTGCCCAATACGCCGCAAATGACAATCGCCAGCGCATATCCGCTCATCAGCGCCCAATGTCCGAACGCCGCATGCTCGTCGGCCGCGCTTGCTCCAATCTGCATCTGCAGCTGTGCAAAGGCATATCCCAACAAAGGAACGGCGGCTCCGCCGGCCAACACTAGCATCCACGACTGAACCCCACCCTGCAAACGTAACAGGCGCTCTCGGGCCGGGTGAAGGGCGGCAGTGACTCCGGCCACCACCAGCAGGACGGTCATCATCACCGTCGGTTCCATCAGGTTTCCGCTGGCAAACACAAGCAGAACCATCGCCAGCAGGATGCCTAATGTCTGTCGTAGCGCACTGATGGTCTTTGCCGGTCGCGCCACCGTGAAAAGCATCCCCACCACGATCGACCAGAACAGCCCGGAAGCCAGCGTCTCGTGAAGCTGGTGGATGCCCAGTGCTTCGGGCTGGAACCAACCGGTCACAATAAGGGGCAAGATCGGTGGATCTGGCAATAGCGCAAAGAACGCCAGGCACATGAGCAAGAAAAGACCGCCGGTAACGTAGAAACCAATCCGCCGCGCGCGGTTGACCTGAGCGTCCCGATCGGAACCGGTAATCGTTATTTCACTTGACATAATTGATTCCTCCTAACTACGACAGTTGCCACTGAAAGACTGGTTCACCGGTTGGATGAGACATAGGCTGCGAAAAATCCAGGCCATGAAGCTCCAGGATGTTGCGCCGGAACCAGCGATCGAACGGACGCTGCGAGCGTCCGATCTTGCGCCACATATCCGCCAGATCGGGGGCGGCGATAGTGATGATGGCCATCGTCCCATGCGGCGTTGGCGCCAGCCAGGCTGATTCCCAAGCAATGCCCAGGTTGCGCCGTGACCGTTCATACGCCGCGCGGCGCCGGCCCTCAATTTCCTGACAGAAGCGACGCCACGCCTCCGACTTTTCCGGCAACACGGGCGTTACCAGAACGAGTTTATCCATCGTGCACTCCAACCTTTCTGAATCAACTGTCTTAACCTATAATCGATTTGTACAAAGGATAAGCACGCACCGTGGCAAGATCGTAAACAACTCCGTGAGATGTCCCGCCTTCACCTGACCCTACTAGGCGCGCCGCAGGTGCGTCATGGCCAACAGCTTGTATCATTTCGTACGCGTAAAGGCCTGGCTTTACTCGTTTACCTCGCCGTTGAGGAGGGCATGCACACCCGCGCGCGGCTGACCGCCCTTTTTTGGCCGGAGAGCGATTCTTCCGCCGGACGCGCCAACTTGCGCAGCACGCTCATGTATTTGCGGAAAACCCTGGCGCACGGGGATGAGGCTGCATCAGACCACCTGCTGGTAGAGCGTGGTGCGCTGGGCTTTGATCGCTCCGCAGTTTATGAACTGGATCTGGAAACGATCGCGGCAGCTACCGCCGCCGGCGGCGAAGCGAGTTTACAGGACGCCATAAACCTGGTCCGGGGCGAGTTCCTGGAAGGTTTTTCGCTCCCAGACGCCCCTGAATTTGACGACTGGATGGCAGTCCAGCGTGAGCGCTGGCATCTGCAACTCAACGATTGCTTCAAACGTCTTTCGCAACGACAGCTAGACAGCGGTGCGTTGAAGGCGGCAGAGCAGACGTTGCAACGATGGCTGGCGCACAACCCGCTTGAGGAACGCGCCTTTCGTCGCCTGATGCGCCTCCAACATCAGCAAGGCAACCGTAGCGGCGCCCTACAGACTTTTGAGCGCTGCCGTGATGTCCTGGCTGCCGAACTGGGCGTAGCGCCGGCAGCGGAAACGACGGCGCTCGCCCAACATGTGCGCAGTGCGACGGATGAGGGTCGGGGACAGGACGTTGGCAACGGCGATGGCTCCGGACCACGCAAAATTCATCTCTCAACACTTCCTCTCGTAGGCCGCGCACAGGAGCATCAAGCGCTGGCAAAAGCCTTTCGGCAAGCGCAATCTGGTCAAACCAGGCTCGTGATCGTCGAAGGGGAAGCCGGCATTGGTAAAACGCGTTTGGCGAGCGAATTCCTGGACTGGGCCGGCGCGGCGGGCGCTCAAACATTAGCGGGCCGTGCTTACGAAACTGGCGGCCGTTTGCCGTACCAGCCGCTGGTGAGCGCCCTACAAGCAGCCGAAGTCCCCGACTTATCGCCCACGTGGCTGGCCGAATTGAGTCGCCTGTTGCCCGCCATTCGGGATCGTTATCCTGATTTACCCTCTCCTGTGGCAGAAGAGCAGGCGGCGCCAACGCGCCTCTTTGAAGCTGTGACCCGTATGGGCGCTGCCCTCGCGGCGCGCCGACCGCTGGTCCTGCTGCTCGACGACGTGCAGTGGGCCGACGCTGCTTCCCTTGACTTGCTCCTCTATGGGTTTCGGCGCTGGTCAGAAGAAGGCGCTACTCTCTTGCTACTACTGACGCTGCGCAGCGAGTCGCTGGCCCGCGTCGGGGAGGCAGCGCAGACGCTGCGCCGTTGGCTACACGACGTAGAGCAACGAGAGGGGAGCGCCCGCTTGCTGTTGCAGGCGCTGGATGTCGATGCGTTGCGTGAGATGCTGCAGACGGCGGCGCCTGATGGCGACCTCGACGATGTTGCTAACTGGCTATTTGCCGAGAGCGGCGGCCATCCTTTTTATCTGATGGCCATGCTGGAGGAACTACTTGAAGAGGAGGTCATACGGGCGGTGCGTGATTCAGACGGTTGGCGGCTGGATTTGTCAGCCATTCCACGTAGGGCCGGCAGCCATTCGTCCCCCATTCCACCAGGCGTGCGCCAGCTTATCCGCCGCCGCCTTGAGCGCCTCACACCCGAGGCGTTTGACCTATCGATCGCGGCAGCCGTATTGGGACAAGATGTTAACTTCCGCCAATTGTGCCACGTAGCCGGCCAATCTCACGCCGCCGGCTTGGCCGCTCTCGACCAACTAACCGGCGCCAGCCTGTTGGAAAGCAAAGAAAAAGCGCGGGCGGCGACCTACCGTTTTAGCCACGATAAGATCCGGGACGTTGTCTACACTGAAGCCGGCGACGCCCGGCGCCAGCTCTTTCATGAGCGGGCCTTTTACCACCTCCAGGAGAATAACGCTCCCCCGGCGCGCTTGGCCTACCATGCCAGCGCCGCGGGTCTGTCCCAACCGGCGTTTAGATTTCATCTGGCGGCGGGCGACGAGGCGCTGGATCTATTTGCCGTCCGTAACGCCATCGACCTTTATGAGGAAGCACAACAGGTGTGGCGCGAGCAAACGGCCGTAACGCCAACCCCGGCGCAGGTCCGCCGGCTCTACGAACGTCTGGGACGAGCATATGAACTGATCAATCGCTGGCAGGACGCTGAGGAAATCTACAAGGCACTCCTGTCCTATGCCCGCGCCAAGAAGCAGCCTGCACTGGAAGTTGCCGCCCTCGTTCGGCTGTCGGGAGTGGCTATGCGCGGCAACTGGTTACCGGAGCAGGCATTGAGCCACCTGGACGACGCTCGGGCACTAGCAGAAACTCAAGAGAACAAAGCGGGTCTTATAGAAATAAACAGCATAAAAGCGCAATTGCTCTCGCTGAGATTTGATCGAGAGACAGCCGTGTCCCACGGGGAGCGAGCGCTGGCACTGGCGCGCGAACTTGGTGACGACGACCTACTTGCCCGTACGCTCAACTACGTTGGTTATGCTCGTTTTGGACCGCCTGCAGTCTTGTCTCAAGTGGAAGCGGAAGCTATCGAGGCGCGCCGCCTGTTTGCTCGCCTTGGTAAACGCGCTCTTGAGGCCGATAGTCTGGCCATGGCCGGTCATGCGCAAACACATCAAGGGCGTTCACAGGAGGCCGTTCTTACGCTACGAGAGGCCCAGACCATCGTGCGCGATATCGAGAACAGCTGGGGACAGGTAAACGTCTCCTTTCATCTCGCGTTTGCGCTTGTGGAAGCAGAAAAGGCTGAGGAGGCGTTAACGGTCATCGAGGAGGGAATGAGGATCGCCCGGCGCCATAAGCACGACACGCTTTTGGCGAACGTTATCAGTGTTCGCGGCACCGTACAGCAGGCGCTGGGAGAACTAGAACTGGCGCGCGCCGATCATGAAGTAGCACAGGCGCGTTTTTCCAGATTGCCCTTTGACCTACTTCCCGCCATTATTGCCGTGCACTTATGCGCCGACTGCGTTCTGCAAGATGACTTGCAAGCGGCTTACGAGTACGCTAGACAATCTTTAGTGGTCGAGGACCTTACGTGGCTGTGGGTATGGACTGATGCCGGTTTTTTCTACCACCATGTGGTGAAAGCACTGCGCCGCGCCGGCGATGACGAGGCTGCGCGCGAGGCGTTAGCGCGCTTTAAATTGGCCGCCGGCGACAATCCCCGCTACCTTGAAATCTACCGTCTTGCGCAAGGGGGGAAAGACGACTCATGAGCGTGTAGGTAGGATGGACTATTCGGTGACTTTTCGGCGTCTACTCGAGGGAAATAGTGGGACCTATGTAATAGTGACAACAGCATTCCGCTATCGCATAATATAGACAAGTTTGATTGATGGTTCTTTTCGAACCCACAAACGTGAAAGCCAGGCCTATCGCCGTCCATCGTAGCACGCGGTATACCGGCAACGTAGCTCATCATCACCAAGGTCTGGCTTTTCTTTTTTCTATTTATCATTTGTTATTTTACAGTATAGGAAAGGCACAAAAGTAATGGTCTGGATCATCGGCATAATTGGGGGATGGATAGTATTCTCAGCTGCTCTCGTGATAATTCTATGTATGTTTTCATCCCAACTGAGTCAGGCTGAGGGTCGCGAAGAAGTGTGGGTAACCAGAGATGTTCCATCGAACGCGCCTGCCGAGCGACCTTTGCAGGGAGCACCATCTCGATTGTAGAGAGGTTTAGAGGTTAACGTATTGGTAGACAAAAGGGCAACCGGAAACGGTTGCTTTTTTGTTTGTCTGATTGGCGGTGAGTAGCGCGGCGCGTACAATGTCTCCACAATGTCGCCTGCCGCATTTATCACGCTCGGTCTTCTTCTGGGAACGCTGATTCTGATGTCCACGCAGCGCCTGCGCGCCGATCTGACGGCGTTGCTGGTCATGCTGTCCCTGATCCTCACCAACGTGCTAACGCCTGAGGAAGCGTTCAGCGCCTTTGGACAGCCGGTAATCATCATCTTACCGGCTCTTTTCATCGTGGCGGCGGCCCTTTATGAGACCGGCGTGGCGGCCGTCCTCGCGGGACAAATTCTGCGCGCGGGGAAGCGCAGCTCAAGTGTGTTGGTAGCGATTACGATGGTTAGTGGAGGCCTGCTGAGCGCTATCATCAGCGACTTGCTGGTAGTAACAGTCTTTTTACCGGCGCTATTGCGCGTGGCACGACGCGCACGGATTGCGCCCGGTCAGCTACTTATTCCACTGACGACGTCGGCCGTCATGGGGGGGCTACTAACGTTGATCGGTGCTGTGTCCACCGTGGTCATCAACGACCTCCTGGCGACGAACGGGGCCGCGCCGCTACAGTTTTTTAGCTTGGCGCCCTTTGGCCTCACGTTCCTTTTGATCAGCGTTCTGTGGTACACGCTCGTCGGCCGCCGCCTGCTGCCTAAGGAAGCGCCGGAAACGACCATGCGCCCCACTCTGGAGGAAGTACAGCACACGTATGACCTGGAGGAGAAGCTTTACCAGGTCCGCGTGCGCGCCGGTTCCGATCTAATCGGTAAGCGCATTGACGATGCACAGCTGGGCCGCGAATATCGCTTGAACGTGGTCGCCATTCAACCGTTCCGCGATAATTTACAACCGGCGAGCAACGAGCGCGTGCTGGAACAAGATGACATCTTAATCCTGGAGGGAGCACGCGGCGACGTGTTCCAGGCAGCAGCCATACACCACTTGCAGCCGAAGGGGCGCATCTCGCTGAACCGCTTCGAAGCGCTGGAGGAACAATCGTTGCGTCTGGCAGAAACGATTGTACCCTTCCGCTCTAACCTGGCGGGTAAAACGGTAGAGGAGAGCCGTTTCCGCGAACGATACGGGTTGAATATCCTGGCGATTAGCCGCGACGGGCGGACGCTGGGCGGTGAAATCACACAGACCGAGCTTTCGCTGGGTGATACGCTCCTGGTGCAAGGACCGCTGCGCCGTCTCCAGCGCGTGGGCGAGGACCTGAACCTGGTGCTGGTGACGCACCTGGGCCCAGGACGTGGGGACGTGACGACGAGCAAGGTATGGCTGACAGTGGCGATTGTGGTGCTCATGGTTGCTTCAGTCGTCACGCAACTTCTGTCGCTGGCGACGGCAAGCCTCGCAGCAGCGGTCATCTTGATTCTAAGCGGTTGTCTGAACGTGGAACGCGCGTACCGTAGCGTGGACGCCTCGATTCTCGTGGTCATTGGCGGCATGTTGCCCCTGGCCACGGCCCTGGAGCAGACAGGTCTGGCAAGTGCGTTGGCGGAACTAATTCAGGGGCTGCAGATGGGACCGTTCGTCACCATGATCGTTGTGTACGCGGCAACCGTCTTGTTGACCCAGGTGATCTCTAACACAGTCACCGGCGTCCTCGTGTTGCCGGTGGCGTTGAGTGTGGCAGCAGCCGTGGGCGGACCGTTGCAAGCGTATGCCATCACCGTTATCGTCGGCGTCACGACCTCCTACCTGACGCCCTTAACCCATGGCAGCAACCTGATGATCTGGGAGCCGGGCGGTTACGAGATGCGGCACTATGTGCTGAACAACGGGCCAATCTTTCTGCTGCAGAGCGTGGCCTTATTCCTCTTGTTGCACCTCTTTTACTTCTGATAGGGGCAGAGGGCCTGAGAGGGCCCGCAGGGAGCAACAGCGCGTCTGAATTTCGGATGAGCACCTCGGCGTTATAATAGACGGTGAGACACCAAGTGTTTACTGTGAAAGGAGAATACTCATGGCAACGTTTCCTGAATCACACCAGGATCTTCTCGAAGCGGATGTGGCCACGCTGTCCACAAATGGACCGGATGGCTACCCACAGGTGACGGCGCTTTGGTTTTTGTTCGAGGACGACACGATCAAGATGTCGCTCGCGACCACGCGTCAGAAGGTGAAAAACCTGCAAGCGGACCCCAAATGTACGTTCTTTGTGCTGGATACGGACAATCCGTATCGCACGTTGGAGGTCCGCGCCCG